>JBEEGY010000372.1:0-3261 GCA_041167145.1 Verrucomicrobiota bacterium | reverse complement strand
ATGGTTTCGTTGTCGATCTTGACGGGAAGAAAATTTCCAAGTCGAGCACTTACGACAAACCGATGGACGCCGGTCATTTCGTCGGCAAGCACGGGGCCGATCTCGTCCGACTTTGGGCGAGCAGCATCAATTACACGGACGATGTTCCATTTTCTGAGGAAATGTTCACCCGCCTCGGCGACACCTATCGGCGGATTCGCAACACGCTGCGCATCTTGCTCGGCAATCTGTACGATTTCACCCCTCGCCCTACCCTCTCCCCTCGAAGGGGAGAGGATGAAGGTGAGGGGTCATGTGCAACTTTGGTGGATCGCTGGATCTTGGAGCGGCTCGATCAAGTCATCGCCGATTGTCGATCCGCCTATGAAGCCTTCGAGTTTCACAAGGTTTATCACACCCTCAATCAATTTTGCGCGGTCGATCTGAGCAGTCTTTATATCGATATTACCAAGGATCGGATGTATTGCGACGCGCCGGATTCGCCGCGGCGCTGCGCTACCCAAGCCGCCATGCACGAAATCTTTGACGCACTCTGCCGATTACTCGCGCCAGTCCTCGTCTTCACTGCGGAGGAAGCATGGGCTTATACAAAGAAGAGTGCCTCCGTGCACTTGGAAGAGTTTCCGATTGCGCAAGATCGACCAAGTGACGCGAGCGCACAGGTCGCGGAGCTGTTGAGATTGCGCGGCGTGATCGGACAGGCGATCGAGAAGGCGCGCCAGGAAAAGCTGATCGGCAACGCGCTCGAAGCCGCGGTCGTTCTACGATCGGATTCCGACGTAACCGCAAGGATCGACAAGGCAGAGCTGGAGGAATTTTTTATCCTTAGCGATTTGACGATCGAACAAGCGAACGAGGCGGGTGCTTCCGTGACGAAAACTTCTCACCAAAAATGTATGCGCTGCTGGAGACATCGCGCCTACGTCGGCACAAGCACGGCGCATCCGGATTTGTGCGATCGCTGCGAAAGGGTGGTGGTGGATAAATGCCATCTAGAGCGTGAGGCCACCGAATGATTGCGCTCGAAGGAATTGTCATGTCGAGTCCCGCCGCGCGGGAAGACATCTCCTGTTAATAGTGAGAGATTCCTCGACTTCGCTTCGCTCCGCTCGGAATGACAAAATAACGACAGCAAGATTGACATGAAATACATATTCCTTCTTTCGCTCCCGCTCTATCTGCTTGATCAGATCACAAAAGGCTTCGTGCTGGTGACGATCAGGCCGGAGCAACCGCGCGCGGTCATTCCTGGTTTTTTTGATTTGGTCCACATCACGAACACGGGAGCGGCCTTTGGTTCATTTAAGAACAACAACACGGTCTTCATCGGGCTCTCCATTCTAGCGTTACTGTTCGTGGTGGTACTCCTGCTGCGCCGACAGCGCATGCCGGACAAATGGCGCGATGTTTCGCTCGCGCTCTTGCTGGCTGGAGTACTTGGAAATCTGACTGATCGCTTGCTCTACGGGCACGTAATCGATTTCCTCCTTTTCGATCTTCACATTCCCTACGCCCATCCCTGGCCGGCCTTTAACGTGGCCGATTCCTGCATCTGCATAGCGGTTGTCTTCTTCATCATCCATTCGCTCGGCCAGAATAATAAGGCTCCAGAACCGGCGTCTTAGTTGTAGACGTCGCCCTGCTTGCCACGCCGAAGCCTTAAGAAGGGGGGTGAGCGACGCGGTGCGTGTTTTTGCTACTCGCATTGCGCTTCGCAGAGCG
The DNA here is from genome assembly GCA_041167145.1 of Verrucomicrobiota bacterium. Taxonomy (GTDB): domain Bacteria; phylum Verrucomicrobiota; class Verrucomicrobiia; order Chthoniobacterales; family UBA10450; genus Palsa-1382. The sequence goes on along the minus strand of JBEEGY010000372.1, from coordinate 1,539 downwards.
AAGCGGCTACAATAGCTGTCATGAAAAGCGCCAGGCAAAATATCTCGCCGATGGCGAAGACGGCGCGAGAAATCGTCGCGCGTCTGCGTGAACGCGGTCACATCGCGTACTTCGCGGGCGGGTGCGTACGGGACATTGTTCGCGGCGAAATGCCGAAAGATTTTGATATCGCCACTGATGCAACTCCGGACGTCGTGCAAGAGCTTTTTACGCGAACGTATGCGGTCGGCGCACACTTCGGCGTGATCGTCGTTCTCGAAAACGAATTTCAGTTCGAAGTGGCGACCTTTCGGTCCGACGATATTTATGTCGATGGCCGGCGACCAACGGCGGTGCATTTCTCGTCGCCGGAAGAAGATGCGAAGCGGCGCGACTTCACCATCAACGGGATGTTTTTCGATCCTGAAAAGGACGAAGTGATCGATTTTGTCGGCGGTCGCGCCGATCTGGACGCGAAATTGATTCGGGCCATCGGCGAACCAGCGCAGCGTTTTGCGGAAGACCGGCTGCGCATGCTGCGCGCTGTGCGTTTCGCCGTGGCGCTTGATTACAGGATCGACAATCAAACGTGGGAGGCGCTTGTCGCGAATTCTGCATCGATTTCTGAAATAAGCGCCGAACGAATTCGGGAAGAGCTGGTGCGAATTTTCGTGTCGCCAAATCGTGTGCGCGGCTGGGATTTGCTCGATGAGAGCGGATTACTCCGAGCAATCCTTCCGGAGATCGACGCTATGAAAGGCTGCGCGCAGCCGGAACAGTTTCATCCGGAAGGCGACGTTTTTCAGCACACGCGCATCATGCTGGAGATGCTGCCGGAGAAAGTTTCCGTGCCGCTCGTTTTTTCGGTTTTGTTTCACGACGTGGCCAAACCGCCGACCGCGAGCGTCGACGAGACCGGGCGAATTCGTTTCAACGGACACGATCGCATCGGAGCGGAGATGACTGAGCAAATCATGGAACGCTTGCGATTTTCGCGCGCGGAGATCGATGCCACGGTTGAAATGGTACGGCAGCATATGGTTTTCAAGGACGTGCCGCGTATGCGTGTGGCAAAACTCAAACGTTTCATGGCGCGGCCGACGTTTGCATAGGAGCTCGAATTACATCGCGTCGATTGCGCGGGCAGTCATGGCATGATGGAGAATTACAATTTCCTTTTGCAGAAGCGCGAAGAGTTTGCAAACGAGCCGATCATCCCGCCACCGCTCGTGCGCGGCGAAGACTTGATTGCGCTCGGGATGAAGCCCGGGCCGAAATTCGGCGAGATTCTCGAGGCAATCGAGACCCGCCAGCTCGAGGGCGCCCTGCGCAATCGCGAAGAAGCGCTGGAGTGGGTGAAGAAAGAGTACCCGCTGGACTAGTAAACGGGAATTGGCACGCACACGTGGCCTAGCCGAAGCCAGCCACCTGTTCTTTTTTAAGCGGTTAAGGCAGCCCGGTAAGCGTTTGTTGCCGGGTAGTGAAAACGTCTGCGGAATCGATGCGGCCGCTCGAGTTAACGTCGTCTCGAAAATTAGATTCAGTCGCGTCTTGGAGAGT
>JBEEGY010000371.1:0-4917 GCA_041167145.1 Verrucomicrobiota bacterium | reverse complement strand
ACAACCTGTCATCCCGAGCGAATGCGAGGGACCCCTCGCTAGGCGCTGGATCACGCCGGGAACCAACAATGTCATTACTCCGAATGTGAGGTCGGCGCTCCTCCCTGGTCGCGTTCCCGGCGTTCGGGATGACAGCGAGCTTTGGCAATAAGTACCGCACGGCCGTCTTCAGCCCACTGAAACTGAAATTGTCGGAATCGAGCATGCTGCGCGGAAAATCGAAACGTTTCGGATTGCCGCCGCGCGCGTGTTTTTCAATTTCTGGTCCGCCGGGATAACCGAGACCAAGCAGCTTCGCCACTTTGTCGAATGCTTCACCCGCGGCGTCATCCACCGTGCGACCAATGATTTCATAATCGCCGACCCCCCGCACGAAGATCGACATGGTGTGTCCGCCGCTGACGATGAGGGAGACGTTCGGACAAACGGAAGGGCCCTCACCCCAACCCTCTCCCGAAGGGAGAGGTGGTTCCTTCTCCCCAGTGGGGAGAAGGTGAGGATGAGGGGAGTTGCCGAAAGGAAAAAAGGGCGAGAGCAAATGGCCTTCGAGATGATTGACGGCGAGATATGGCTTTTCGAAGCCGATGGCCAAACCTTTCGCGATGGACGCGCCGATCATGAGCGAACTCGCCAGCCCCGGTCCGGATGTTGCGGCAAAGGCGTCGACGTTCGACATGTCGATCTTAGCGGAAAGGGTAGCGCGCTCGAGCAAGCGTGGGGCGTGGACGAGGTGATTGCGCGAAGCGACCTCGGGCACGACACCGCCATATTTTTCATGCTCCGCGACTTGCGATGCGACTTCGCTGGCGAGCAACTCGGAGTGGCCGCGGCGTCCGCGCAAAATTGCGACCGCGGTTTCGTCGCAGGAAGTTTCGAGCGCCAGCAGAAGTTGAGATGTTGAGGCGTTGAGGTGTTGAGACGATCGCCGCATTTGACTACTCAACAGCTCAACTACTCAACCTCTCAACCAATTATTTCTTGGCGCCTTGCGCCTTCGGTCCATTTTGTTGCGCGTAGATCATCACGCCTTTGAGTGCGTCGATCGCGCGTAACATTTGCGGATCTTTCGATTTGATCAGGTTCTTCTCGTCCTCCGGTTTGATATTCTCTTCGCTGCGCGAGGCGAAAAGCGAACGCTCCTGTTCGGCGCTCATGGGCACTCGAATGTTTGGCGTGACACCGTTGCCGTGAATGGTTTGCTTGCTCGGCGTGTAGTATTTCGCGGTCGTGAAGCGCAAGGCCGAACCGTCCGGCAATTGCATGACGTTTTGCACGGAGCCTTTGCCAAAAGTGGTTTCGCCCACCACGATGGCGCGATTCAAATCTTTGAGCGCGCCGGAAACAATTTCAGCGCCACTCGCGCTGCCTTCATTCACCAGAACCGCCATCGGAAAATGCGGACGTTCCTTGCTTGCGCCCGAAGTTGTATACTCCCGCTGCTGGGAGGCGACGCGTCCCTGCGTGGAGACTACCTTGGTGTTCGGCGGCACGAATTGCGCGCAAACATCCACCGCGCTGTTCAGAAGGCCGCCGGGATTATTGCGAAGATCGAGAATGAGCGCCTGCATTCCCTTTTTTTCCAAATCGTCCAGCGCCTTGGCTAACTCATCGGCCGTCGGCTCGTTAAATTGGATCAAACGGATATAACCGATCTTGAAGGAACCGGTCAGCTCGGGATCGAGCAGCTTCGCTCCCTTGACGCTCTGCACTTTGATTTCGGCCCGCTCAAGATTGTATTCCTTGATCTCCTTACTGGAAGGCCGCAGGAGAGTAAGAGAAATTTTTTGGCCGGGCGCGCCGCGCAGGAGATTAATGGCGTCCTGTAGTTCCATTTTTTCCGTAGACACGCCGTTGATTTTCAAAATCTGATCGCCGGAAAGAATTCCGGCCCTTGCCGCCGGCGTGTCTTCCATCGGCGTGACGACAGTGGGAAGCCCGCTCTTCATTGAGACCTCAATGCCGAGACCGTTGAAGCGGCTGCGCGTGTCGTCCTGCATGTCGCGGAAATCGTTCGGGTCCATGAACTGGCTATGCGGATCGAGAGACGAGAGCATGCCTTTCATGGCGGCAACGATCAGGTCGTGATAGCTGGTTTTATTTCCATCGACGTAATCCTGGCGGAGCAACTGGACGGCCTTGGCCAGCACGGAAATCTGCGCGTAACCGTTGTCCTCGTCGCTCTCCTTGTCGGCCTTGTCGCTTTTCTCCGGCGTTGCGCCATGGAGATTGGTGGCGGCGAGCGCCAACCCGAGCACCGTCCCTAAAACCAAGTATTTCTTCATGTTAATCAGCCGATGTGGCAAACGGGCTGACCATCGCCCAGGGAGAAATTTTTGGCAACGCACAAAGCGTCCGCTAAGTTGCGCCGAAAGGTGGATCGAGCAGTGCGGTAAGGCCAGTCCGCTCGGACCGATGTTAATTTAGGCGGCCAAGCCGCATATCTGTAGCATTGCCCGGCGGAGCGGCCGATCCACCTCACCATTTTCCGAAATGAAATTGTCGATCTTATCTTGCTTCGCAAGCTGCCTGGCGGCGACGCTCGTCGTCGCTGCGCAAACTCCCGATACCGAATACGAAGCCGTGGCCGAGGAATACATCAAAGGCTATCTCACCGCGCATCCCTTGCATGCGACCTCGCTCGGCTTTCACGAATTCGACGGCAAGATCAGCGACTTCAGCCGGCTCGCGCTCGATGCAGAGCTTTCCCGCATCCGCCGGTTCGACGATCGACTAAAAAAGTTCGATCTCAATAAATTGAGTGCGCGGCAGTCGATTGATCTGCGCATCCTCCAGACGGGAATCAAGCGGGAGCTTTTCGAGCGGCAGGAGATGTCGTTCTACGAACGCAATCCAATGGTCTACGCGAGCGCCGCCGACGTAAACGTCTACGTTAAACGAAACTTCGCCCCGCTCGAGGACCGTGTGCGCAGCATCATTCTGATCGAGCAACAGGTCCCGAACATTGTTATCGCGGCGAAAACAAACCTGAACCCGGTCTTGCCCAAGCCGTATGTCGAGCTTGCCATTGAGATCGCGAGAGGTTCCTCGGAGTTTTTGAAGACGAACCTGGTAGAAGCGCTGGCTGAATTAAAAGACGAACGCGTGCGTGCCGAGTTTACCGACGCGAATCGCCGGGCCGCGACCGCGTTGTTCGACTATGCCGCCTGGCTCGAGCGCGAGAAACTTCCAAACGCCTCGGACGACTTCGCCCTGGGCGAGGAAAAATATCGCCGGCTTTTGTCCGAGACCGAGCTTGTCGATCTTGCGCCAGACAAAATTCTCGAGATCGGGTTGGCCAAGTTAAAGGAAGAACAGGACGCGTTTGCTGAAGCGGCCAAGAAGATCGACCCGGACAAATCGCCAGCCGAAGTCTTCAAACAAATCCAAAGCGAACACCCGACCGCGGAGAATTTGATTCCGGAGGTGTCGAAGAACCTCGAGCAAATCCGCAAATACATCACGACCCACAAGTTAATCACGATTCCGTCCGAAGTGCGCGCCCGCGTGAAGGAAACTCCGCAATATCGCCGCGCTACTTCGTTCGCTTCCATGGACACGCCAGGACCGTTCGAGAAGCGCGCGACCGAAGCGTACTATTATGTCACTCCCGTGGAGAGCGATTGGCCGGACAAGCAAAAAGAGGAATGGCTCACGTCGTTCAACTACTACTCAGCAGATGTTGTTTCCATCCATGAAGCTTATCCGGGCCACTATGTGCAGTTCCTGCGCTTAAACGCCTCGCCCGCGAACAAGGTCGAGAAAATTTTCGGCAGCTACGGCTTCATCGAAGGCTGGGCGCATTATTGCGAGAAGATGATGCTCGATCAGGGCTACGGCAGCGGGCCCATCGCAGCGGCAAGCCCAAGTCCCCACCCCAGCCCGGCTCCAAAATCGAGTCCGGCGGCGAGCGCGCCGCCAAGATCCAGCGAAGAGGAAACGAAACGCGCCGCCAAATACCGAATGGCGCAGGCCGATGAAGCGATGCTGCGATTATGCCGTTTGTGTGTCTCGGTCAAAATGCACACCCAGAAGATGACCGTGGATGAGGCGACCAAGTTCTTTCAGGAGAATTGTTATTACGAGGAAAAGCCGGCGCGATCCGAAGCGATGCGCGGTACGTTCGATCCCGGTTATTTCAATTACACGCTCGGCAAATTGCAGATCCTGAAACTGCGCGACGATTACAAAGCGCAGCAAGGCGACGAGTTTTCACTGCAAAAGTTTCACAACCAGATGCTCGATCATGGCATGCCCCCCATTCGCTTGCTCCGCGAGATCATGCTCAAGGACAAGAGCAAGTGGGGCGAAGTGCTGTGATATTTGATTCGATCTTCCCCGCGCATGTCATCCCGAGGTCGCCGTTGCGACCGAGGGATCTCACACAAGCACGAAAGGGTACGCAGTCTACCGAGTGTGCCGTACAACTTTTGCGATATCCTTGACCCCTTCGCTCCCGCTCACTCGCCCTCGCGGGCCTTCTCGTACGTGTCGCCGGCTCCATTCGCTTTTGCTCAGGATGACCGCGCACGTGATTGTCAACCTTGACACTTCGGACTTGATCGATAAGAACGAGGCGTTCATTCTTCGAGCAACCTCGGAACAATCAGAACCCCAAAACAATGAGAAACTTCCTCGCCGCCTCGATTTTTTGCGCGGTAACCACGCTTTGTTTCGCTGCGCCGCCAACTGCGAACGTTCGGACCATAGAAGATATTCCAGGCCTCCAGGCGGAGCCTCTGCGAAGCCTGCTCAGTGCGAAATTCTACAAGTCTCTGCGTCTATCGCGGGTTGACGGCTGGATAGCCGTTCGCGGAGCACTCGTAGGCAACCGTATGACCGGTGCCAAGATCGTCCATTCCGAACTCAATGGCGCGTACGACTCGCTCGCCCTGGAAAAAGCGAAGGAATGGGAACTGA
>JBEEGY010000370.1:0-7252 GCA_041167145.1 Verrucomicrobiota bacterium | reverse complement strand
GTGTAGGCGGTCGTATGAACGTTTTGGAAATCGCTCTTCGCAAAGGGCGGCTCGTAAGCGGGAAGTGCTCGCGCGGTTTTGCCCGTTTCGCAGGAGGAGAAGACAAGGACGCCAGCGGCCGCGAATGCGGCGTACGTAAGATGTTGAACTTTAAGGCGGCTCAATTCAGATCGCCGGAGTTATTAACAGTTATTCACAACCCCATGCAAGGTGATTCTTTGAGAAATTTCACCACGGATTTACACGAATGAAACAGAGATAGGAAAACGGAGGGCAACCTCTGCTCTGTGTCTGTGAAAATCCCGTGTTCATCTGTGGCTGGTCTCTTCTCTTTCCCCGCCTCTTGGATTTCAGATTCTTTTGTTTATCCGTCTTAATCCGGGTAATCTGCGGTTCATCTATGGTCGCCGAATTCGAAAAGCAGATCCGCAGCACCCTTGAAGAGATAAAGGCGCAAGGCCTCTACAAAACCGAGCGCATCATCACCAGTCCGCAGGCCGCCAAGATCGAAATCGCGGGCGGGAAACGCGTTCTCAACATGTGCGCAAACAATTACCTCGGCCTCGCCGATCATCCTGCGTTGATCGCCGCCGCCAAGGAAGCGCTCGATACCCACGGTTTCGGGATGGCTAGCGTGCGTTTCATTTGCGGCACGCAAGACATTCACAAGGAACTCGAAGCCGCCCTGACGAAATTCCTCGGGACTGAGGACACGATCCTTTATCCATCATGCTTCGACGCCAACGGCGGTCTCTTCGAAACCTTGCTGACCGACAAGGACGCCGTCATCAGCGACGAGTTGAATCACGCGTCGATGATCGACGGCATCCGGCTCTGCAAAGCGCAGCGCTTCCGCTACAAGCACAACGACATGGCCGAGCTCGAAGCGAGGCTGAAAGAAGCAAGCGGCGCGCGCTTTCGCTTGATTGCGACCGATGGCTGTTTCTCGATGGACGGAACGATCGCGAACCTGACTGGGATTGTAGATCTTGCCGAAAAATACGATTCTCTCACCATGATCGACGACGCGCACGCCGCCGGGTTTCTCGGCAAGACCGGTCGCGGCACGCACGAGCACTGCGACGTCATGGGCAAGATCGACATCATCACAGGCACGCTCGGCAAAGCGCTGGGCGGTGCGAGCGGCGGTTACACCAGCGGCCGCAAAGCGATCGTCGATCTTCTGCGGCAACGTTCGCGCCCGTATTTGTTTTCCAACACGATCGCGCCGCCGGTTGTTGCTGCTTCCTTGAAGGCGCTCGAATTGCTCAGTGCATCGACTGAACTGCGCGACAAACTGCAAGAAAATACAAAATATTTTCGCGACGCGCTGACCGAACGCGGCCTAACGATCAAGCCCGGCACCCACCCGATCGTCCCGATCATGATCGGCGACGCGGGCAAATCGCAAAAGTTCGCCGCGCGCATGCTCGAGAAAGGCGTTTACGTAATCGGCTTTTTTTACCCGGTCGTTCCGCATGGAACCGCACGCGTTCGCACACAGGTTTCTGCCGCGCACTCACGCGAGGATTTGGAATTCGCCGTCAACGCCTTCGCCGAAACGAATGAGGAACTCAAATCAAGCTGAGGCCAATTGCTCGGCCGATTTTTCAACTCCCAAGCCAAGCTCGCGCAATAGTGCAAGATCGCTAAATTAGTACACCCACTTGTCGTTCTGAGAAACGAGGACGGGCAGTTCTTCCATCATGTACTGGGTTTTGCCTATCGCCCCGATCATGCGCGTGCCGGTGGCGTCGGACCACTTCTTCGACATTTGCTCGCCAGTGTGACAGCCCCAGCTCTTGATAAACGCTTTGCGCGCAAAAATCCTGCGATTGATCTGGGTTAGCTCGCTTTCGTGCAGCCAGGATTTACAAGCGCTATCAATATTGCTGCTGTAATCGAACATGAAACAGGCCTTGTTCGAATGCCCGAAATATTCGAAGCCGCTAACTTTCAAGCGATCGCGCGGTTGACCCTTATTTAAATAATCGATCACTTCCGTGCCGCTTTGGAAATACACTATTTTCAGGTTAAACTTTTCGCCCACGGAGCCGATAAGGCTGATCAGATCCTGTTTATCCTGCTTGGCGCGATCGAGATAGCCTTGCTTGTAGACCAACCAGGTAATCGGCGCGTCGGGCCCGAGCTGTTCCCGGAGCTGTTCGCTGCGAATGCGGGCGGCGTGGACGAAATTCGCCCACCAGTGGTCGTGCGGTTGCGCCTTGTATTTCTCCCATTGTTGCAGCGAAGGCCCCCCAACCAGGAGGACGTATTCACCGGTAGCAGCGGAATGCGCCTGCGATGCCAGCGCGAAAACCAGGGAAAAAATGATTGCCAGCCGTTTCATAATGTTAAGTCGGGAAGCACTATTTATGCTGAACCCGAAAATGCGCAAGCGCCGCAAGTAAAGATGTCGGTCCTGCCAGGGAGGCGATTTCGTCAAAAATTCGCGTCCATTTCTCCCCGCACCAAATCTTCCGCTGTCTGCCGTTTCCGGACGAGCCCGAATTTGTTTCCGCGGACAAGGACTTCGGCAGGCAGTGGGCGCGAATTGTAATTCGAAGCCATCACGAATCCGTAAGCGCCTGCGCTCATAATCGCGAGCAAATCGCCTTCACGCAATTCCGGCATCGCACGGTCGAGCGCGAGAAAATCGCCGCTCTCGCACACCGGTCCGACGATGTCGATCTTTTCCGCCGTGCTCTTGCTCGTGCTCTCATGCACCGGAACAATTTCGTGATAGCTGTGGTAAAGCGCGGGGCGAATCAGGTCGTTCATGCCGGCATCGACGATCGCGAATTTTTTCTGGCCGGCTTGCTTGATGTAACGAACGCGCGTCAGCAAGACGCCTGCGTTACCCACGAGCAAACGGCCAGGCTCGAGCAGGATCGTCAACTCAAGCTCACGAAGCGCCGGGAGGATCGCATCGACATATTGCTGGATCGACAATGCACTCTTTCTCTTATTCGTGCTCTTGCTCTTACTCTCTTTCCACCAATCGCCCACGCCGCTGGCATACGACGATTCGTAAACGATCCCGAGTCCGCCCCCGATGCTGAAAAATTTGATCCCGTATTTCGATTTCAAGTCGCGCACAAGCGGCGTGACTTTTCTGATCGCCTCGGCAAATGGCGCGGCTTCCGTGATTTGTGAGCCGATGTGCATCTGCAGGCCGACGATGTCGATCTTGTGCATTTTCGCGGCCCGTTCGTAAACGTCGGCCATGCGACTCAACGGAATGCCGAACTTGTTCTCGCTTTTGCCGGTCGAAATGTACTCGTGCGTTGCAGGATCGACATCGGGATTCACGCGAAACGCAACCGGGGCGCGCACGCCTTTGTCTTCGGCAATGCGCTCGATGTAATCGAGCTCTGCTTCGCTTTCGACGTTGAAGCTATGGACCTTTTGCTCGAGCGCGTACTCGATTTCTTCCCGGGATTTTCCTACACCGGCGAACGTGCATTTACGCGCCTCGCCGCCAGCCGCGAGAACGCGAAACAGTTCGCCGCCAGAAACGATATCAAAGCCAGCGCCGGCCTCGGCCAGCAATTTCAATATGGCGCGGTTCGAATTCGCTTTGACTGCGTAGCAGATCAGGTGATCGAGGTCGCTCAGCGCGCGGTCGAGCCGCTGGTAATGATCCAGGATTGTTGCGCTGCTATATACATAGAGCGGCGTGCCAAATTCCTCCGCGACGCGGGCAAGATCGACATCTTCACCGTGAAGAGTTCCGGCGCGGTAATGAAACGAATGCATGTTGTAGCGGCGTTCGCCCCGGCGAACGCCGAACCGATATATCAGGCGCTTGGCCCAAGCGCCTCTACAACTGCGCGCGGCGTCGTGCCCACGCCACTAGCGAAATCAAAATAACCAGCGCGCCGAATGTGCAAACGATAGCCGCTCCAGAGGGCAGATCCCAGTAGAAGGAAAGAAACAAGCCACCGATGCCGCCAATCAGTGCGATGGCCCAGCCGATGAGCAAGCGGCTCGAAGTAGAGCGAGCGAGCGTCACGGCGCAGACCGCCGGGGCGATTAAGTAACTGAAGACCAGCAACACCCCCGCGACGCGCACAAAGATCGTCACAACCAGGCCGAAAGTGGCGTAGAAAAGAAAGTCCCACCAGCGCACACGCAACCCGCGTTCGTAGGCGACGTCGCGTTGAAAGGAAATGAGCAGGAATTTTTTCCGTAACACAAAATGAACCACGCCGACGGCCGCAAACACAGCAAAACATTTCCAAACCTCCGGCGCGCTCACGACCGTGATATCACCGACCAACATGTTGCGAATTTCTTCGTTCCCGTGCGGAGAACGGCTTAACAATAAAATGGCTGCGGCCGCCGCGACGACATAGGCGATCCCGATGATCGCTTCCTGCGGAACCTGGCTCGCACGTTTGCCGGTTGCGGAAAAAATCGCCGCGCCAATTAGCGTAACGGCGAGACCCATAATGGACGCCATCAGACTTTCCGGCTCGAATTGTAACAAGACCGCAACACAAATCCCGAGCGAAGCCATTTGCGCCATGGCGATATCGATGAAAATGATGCCACGCTGGACCACATGCAGGCCGAGGTAAACGAGCAACCACGGCAAGAGCACGCAGGCCACGATCGGCCAAAACATTACTTCCCACATACTATTTCAAGGCGGCGACCAAGCTTGAGACTAACTTGTCGATCAACTTGACGTAACTGTCCGTTCCGGGAATTCCGCCGGGGAATTGCGCAAAGTCGACGACCTTTGCTCCAGTCGCGCTCGCAACTTTCTCCGCGACCTTTCGGTCCTGAAACGGTTCGACGATGATTGCTTTGATCTTTTGCGCCTTCATTTGGTCGATCACTTCGGCGAGATGCGAAGGCGACGGCGGAATTCCCGGCTTCGGTTCGAGGAAGATGTCGATCTTCACGCCAAAGCGGTGCGCGAAATAGGGCCAGGAGTCGTGATATGCGACTACGCTTTGTCCTTTAAATGGAAGCAAGGCCGCGCCCCATGCCTGCAACTTCGCGTTGATAGACGCTTCGAACTTCTTGTAATTCGCGTCGTAAGTCCCGGCGTTGGGCGCATCCACCGCGGAGAAAGATTGTGCGATGTGTTGCGCGACAGCCTTGGCAATAATCGGGTCGGTCATGAAATGCGGATTACCAAGCGCATGCACGTCGCCGGCCGCGCGCGTGACGTTGGCAGGCACGTTCATCAGCCGAATGCCTTGTGAGGCGATGACGCGTCCCGGCTTGCCCGCTTCGATCTTCGGGTTGCGCGCGTTCTGCAAAAGCGGCGGCAACCAACCGATCTCCAGCTCGGCGCCACCCTCGATCAGGACATCGGCGTTGCGCAAAGCGACGACAAAACTCGGGCGCGCATCGACGAAGTGAGGATCTTCCGTTGGCTTCGCCAAGGTGACGATGTCGATCTTGTCTCCGCCGATCTCCCGGGCGAGCGCGCCGAAATCGGGGAGGGTGGCAACGACGTTGAGTTTTGCCTCGCTGTTGAAAGCGCAGCTGAAAATTGCAGACAGGATTAACAGGATTTTTTTCATGGAATTGATTTGTGCGTTGGGCGCGCTACACGGCGTCATTCCGAGCGAAGCGAGGAACCTCACACTCGATGCGAGCGTCACGCATGACGGCTTGTGTGCTCCACAACCCTATGAGAGGTCCTTCGGTCGCCGCGGCGACCTCAGGATGACAGCGTTTTTTCATGTCGATCTTTCGTTAGAATTTGTGAGCACCGTGTGCGCCGAGAATAAATTCGAATTGCAGGAACACTGAATCGACGTCGCGATCGGCCAGGAAAAAGTTTTCTTCCAGGAAGTCGTGGTTGTATTGCAGCCGGATCTTTGAAAACTCCGTCGGATACCAGGTGAGATTTGCGCTGATGCGCGAGCGCGATTGCCGATCTTGATCGTCGGTGAACTCCGAATCGCTCATGTGCAGATAATCTCCGCGTAACCCGGCCACCCATCCTTTTTTGAATCCCCAGAGCACTTGCGAATACATCCCCCAGTCGTGAAAGGTTTCCGCAACAGGAAACATATCGTCGGCGCCGCGATCCGCTTCGAAACGACGATACATCACTTCGGTTTGCCATTTCACAAACGGAAAACCGCCTTCGGCATGTGTGCTCTTCCACTTGTAGAGAAAATCGCCGCCGTAAATCTGCGTGTGCGCATGCGTACCCGTGTCGTTGGGCCCAAATGCGCCCGACGCACCGATGAGCACCGTCTGCGTTTCGCTCAGGTTGAATGAATTCTCGAAACGCGGGATCCAGGCGATATCCTGCGCACCGCGGAGCTGGCGGTCGATGGTCATGCGATCGAAGAAAACTCCACCGTCGCCTGGATTTCGGAATGAATATCCGGTGCCGCCCTGTCCGTTTTGCGCAGCGAGGATCAATTGCGAATACCAGGGCAGCGGCAACGTCCAGGAAATTTGCGCTCCGACCCCGCGCAACCCATCAGGGCCGAGCAATCGACCGTGCACCAAAGGTGCGTCCGCGAAGTCCCAGGTGTGCGGATGCGTCGGATTGATGCGGCCAAAAGCGGCGAAAAACTGTCCGCCTTTCAGTTGCAAATTAAATGGAAGGTTCGTCGTCTGCATGAACGCTTCTTCAACCTCAACTTGGGTTTCGTTATTGTTGTCGAGTTTGAAAACGATGTTGGCAAATCCCTCGAAATAAGGATCAACTGCACCGTCGAAGGCGAGCTCTATATTGCGCGCGTTGAATCCGCGTTGTTGCGGATCGTGGTCGCCTACTTCGATATGATCGAGATCGCGCGCGGACGAACCGGCCAGCGCGAACATTCCATCGAAGGAAATGTTCATGTAATTTTTGCCGCCGCCGATCGTGATCGGCGCGGTTAGAGACGATCCGCCGGCGGCAATCGACGTATCGCTTGTCGATGTTACAACCGAAGAATCCGTGGTGGGGAACTCTCCATTGGTTGCGGTACCATTCTGATCGACTCCCGCGGCAGTTCGCGTCGAGCTTGAGGCGACGACCGATGAATCTTCCGTGGGAAAAGGCGGCGTGTTTATGTCAGGCGCCGGCGAAGCATTCGCTGTGGCTGCTTCGGGGCTTGGCTTTTCGACAGTGGCAGCGCCGAGATTCGCTTTTTCAATTATCGTTTGCTGATCTTTCACTTGTTGCTGCAAGGTCTTCACTGTTCCGACGAGCGACTGCACTTCCTGGCGCAACGCTTCAACTTCGCCCGCCGTAGCCGGCGTCGAATTTGAATCCTTTGGCGGA
>JBEEGY010000369.1:0-4879 GCA_041167145.1 Verrucomicrobiota bacterium | reverse complement strand
CCCGGCCGGGCACGCCTCAATCGAATCATCCGCATGCCCTTTTGCTTGCTGGGCAGCATGCACTCTGCGAGCTTTTCCCGGGATTCAATCAGGACTTAGCAGAAGCCGGAGCGGTGTTGCTTCGCGGTGGCTTAGATGCCCGGGAAGAGTTGCCGGGCTACGATCCCTTCCCGCAACGCGATCTCGGTTGGACTACCTACAGCATGTCCCGGCCGTTGATTGAACTCGTCACGCGGCGGTGCGTACAGCGCCTGCATAATGTCACCTTTCGCGAACGCTGCCGCGTCCTCGAAATCCTGCCTGACAGCGGCGGTTCGGCCGTGGGACTTCGCTACAAGACGAGCGGCGGCGATCCCGAGGAACTTCCGGCCGATCTCGTCGTCGACGCGTCAGGCCGCGGTGCGCTCACGCTTGCTTTCCTCGAAGGCACGGGGCGGCCACAACCTGAGCAAACCACCGTCGGCATCGACATCGCCTATGCTACCGCGACTTTTGCGGTTCCGGAGGGTAAGCGGGACTGGAAACTTGTCGTCACCTACCCCGACATGCCCGCGGATTCAAAAGGCGGATTTCTGTTCCCGGCTGAAGGTGACCGCTGGATGGTTACTCTGGCCGAGTGGCACAGCGGTTTGCTTCCGGAAGACGGAGATGTGTTTCTGAAATCGGTGCAGCAACTCAGGACCAACACGATCTATGACGCGATCAAGAACGCCACGCGGCTGGGGGAAATCCGGCGCTTCGGGTTCCCCGAGAGCACGTGGCGGCATTACGAAGGGCTGACGGACTTGCCGCGTGGATTGCTCCCCATCGGGGATGCCATCTGCCGCTTCAATCCGATTTATGGCCAGGGCATGTCGGTTGCAGCACAGGAAGCGCGTGTTTTGAGAGATCTGCTTCGAAGCCGGCGTGGAGAAAAGGATCCTCTTACCGGGTTGGGACGAGCTTTCATCGCAGGTGTGCAGCCGGTGCTAGCCACGGCGTGGTCCGCGTCCGCGGTTCCGGACTTCCTGCATCCCCAGACCCGGGGCGAACGGCCGGAAAATCTGAAGCAGTCGCTCCGGTTCTCAGCTGCGCTGAAGCAGATCGCAGCCGGTGATCCGGGAGTTCACAAGCTGATGATGATGGTTCGCCACCTCGTCGAGCCACCGCGTGCGCTTCAATCTCCGGAGCTTGTGCAGCGTGTAGCAGCGGAGATGGGAAAAGCTCGATGATGGTAGCCTCACGCTCTTCGCACAGAATTTAAAAACAGAGAGACACATGATAAGATCGCAACAGACATTGTATCATCCAGAAACTCATCACAAACGTGACGCACTCTCCTGCGCGGAGAGGTGCGCATGATTGTCTTCGTGCACGGAGTTCCGGAAACCGCTGCAATCTGGAAGAAGGTTGCGGGTCTTATCGGGCAAGATTCTATCGCGCTTTCGGCGCCCGGTTTCGGGTGCCCTCGTCCAAAAGGCTTTGGCGCCACAAAGGACGATTACGTCCGCTGGCTCATCAGCGAACTTGATACGATCGATGGGCCGATTGATCTGGTTGGCCACGACTGGGGCGCTGGCTTGACTTGCCGCGTGGCCACTGCCCACGGTGACCGGCTGCGTTCATGGGCAATAGACTGTGCCAACGTCTTTCATCCCGGTTACGTATGGCATGATCTCGCCAAGACATGGCAGACGCCCGGCGACGGCGAAGCGCGCCTTGAAAGCGATAATTTGCTGGCCCCCAAAGAACGAGCCGCGCGCCTGGAAGCTCTGGCGGTGCCCCCCGAAGATGCGCTTGAGATAGTCGCAGGCGCGGACGCCACGATGGGCGGGTGCATCCTTGAACTCTACCGGTCGGCAACGCCCAACCTGCACCATCACTGGGGTCCCTGGGCTCCGACGAGGGCTCCAGGCCTAGTGTTGCATGCGAGCGATGATCCTTTCAGCAATGAACAGCTTGCCGCAGAGGTCGCCCTCTCACTCGGCGCCCAGTTCAAGCGTATCGACGGTGCCGGCCATTTCTGGCCTTATCAAGCGCCAGACCAGGCAGCATCCATTCTGAAATCGTTCTGGTCCTCCTTAGACTAGCGCATGACGGCTCTGGGCAAACGATGACTTGGCCCATCGCTTCTGGGCGATCCATCTGTCCATAGCCACGCATGTCTGGCGCGACTGCATGAAACCCGGCATCAGCGCCTTCGGCTGATGTCGCCACGAATACCAGGACTCGGGAAATCAGTGACAAAGCAGGACAAGCGGTCCGCTGCCTTGTTCTGCGACGTGCATACGGAATGCCGTCGCTTCGCCCATTTCCGCGGCCACGCGCACGCATGATCACGGGCCTACGGAGTTACCCAAGTCGTGCGCAGCGCCGTAACGTTCAATATATCAGCCAGCCGCTGTAGTTACCCCACCGTTCGTGTGACAATGCCGGCGACTTCGACTGCTAAAAGCTACAAAATCCAACGCCGTCCCTCGGCGTATTCCCCTTTGACGAAGAAGGTATACGAGCTTTGTCGTGATTTTCACAAAGGAGTGAGCAACAGGGCGGTGTCCCAAAAATTCAATGCGCGACGATCTGGACAGACAATAATCCCGGGCAACGAAACCTTGGGAGACCACGTTGACCGCCAACGCCATGCCATCCGCATCGGCTCCGATTGAGCCACCAACGCCTTCGATCCAGAACTCGGCCGGAACTCGCACGATGTTTTCCGGCTCTATAGGTCCGTAACGCTGGTCATTCGCGGCGCGGACGAAAGTTACATAGTTTTTCGGAGCCTATTCCAGTCATGAGAGTCGCGTGGCCACTGCGCCAATCCACATTCCAGCAGCGTAGAGGGACTTATGTCGCCAGCTTTCAAGCACTATCGCCCCAGTCCAATGCTCGCCGATATTGTCGGGTCGTTCTGTGACTGGGACGTAGCCTGCGGCGACGCCGCGACGACATTTACGGTCAAGGTGCCCCCGGGCACATGTATGTTTCTGGTCATGCAATACCGGGTGCCACACCGCATGGATTGGCGATTCGGTTGCGAAGATTACGCACACTGGAAATACCGGAACTTTGCAACCCATATTCGGAGCGGGATTGTCACCATAAGCCCCGCTGGTCCGCTTGGTGTCATTATCGCTTGTCTGAAGCCGGAGGCAGCCGTCCGCCTCATTGGTGCACCCATACACGAGTTCGCAGATACCCAGATCGAACTGAGCAGCCTCTTCGGTGCTGGCGAAATGTCGTTGCTTGAAGAAATGTTCGCGGAGGCGAGTGACAGTGCTGAGAGGGTGGCAGGCCTCGAAACCTTTCTGATGCGCTATGTACGCCCGCTCCAGCCCAATTTTATAGCGGGCCAAGGAGCGTTATTGCTGCGACAAAATCCTTCCTTATCGCGGCGGCAGCTGGCGTCAAAACTCGATGTCAGCCCAAGGCATTTGTTCCGTTGCTTCCAAACGATGTTTGGTACAAGCCCGAAGCAGTTTGCGCGCCTCGCGCGCATTGAGACGGTTTTGATCGCGCGGCAAGGCGAAATTGCGTGGTCGAATATCGCTTACGGCTGCGGCTTCGCCGACCAAGCCCATATGATCCGTGACTTCATCGACATAGTCGGCCAGTCGCCGGAAACCTTCTTCCGCTCGGCTACGGCCGGTAACGACCAAGTACCGAAAGCGTCCTTCGCGGTAACCTCGGCAATTCTCTTTCCCACCCCCATGAGACTTTAGCCAGTTCAAACCCTAGGCCACACGGATGTCAGCACGCAAGGGTTGGCATCCCCTTTTCAAGCACAGGGACAGCACGTGACACAGTCGAGTTTACATGCCGCCGGGTTTGCCTTTGCAATCTGGGACGTCCGGACCGAAGAGCTGTTTTTGGTTCGTGACCGGATGGGTTGGTGCCGAACACCAGTTCGAAACCATCAACGGTCAGTTCGCGCCGGGGCGCTCCCCCCGTACCGGCATTTCTCAGCAGCAGCGCCTCGTAATTTTCCACGCCGACCGGCGACCAATACAAACGCTTGGGTTGGGAAACGCTATGGAGCGCCATCGCAAGCCACGAGACATAAATTCACTCGTCCGTTTAAATGAGTGAGTTGTCACGCGTTATGCCGAAAGGAGTCAAATATGAGCAAGACTTGGCTGATCAATGGCAGTGGCCGTGGACTGGGTGGCATTCATGACCACTAAGAAACAAACTAAGTGGACCTCATCCGATATTCCAAGCCAGGCCGGCCGCCGCATCATCATCACTGGAGCAAATAGTGGCATCGGCTGGGAGGCGGCGCTGGCACTCGCCCGCGCCGGCGCCGAGGTCGTCTTGGCCGCCCGCACCACCGCCAAGGGACAGGATGCCGTCGGTCGCATCGGCCTTCGCGGGCAGCAACATGAGCGCGACCTATCTTTCTGCTCTTGCTGCTTTTTGGGAGGGTCGACCTTGGATGGCGTGACGACTTTCGCGGCGAAGTGATCGCGCACATCTCGGATGTGCGCTTCAACGGCATGAGCCGATGACGGGTAAACGCCCGCGCGTTGGCGACCGCGGGTGTTTGTTCGATTGCTTGACGCGGTTGTGATCGGCCGCCGATTTCCTCGGCAAGGATGTGATCGACCGCCGATTGTGAAAGGGGAATGTATATGTCTATAAACATGAACATCAAAGGAGACAAAAAGATGCTCGTGTCAATGCGGAATCGAATGAGCAAAAAGCCCTTGAGAGAGCAGCTCGTGGGCGCGTGGGTGCTAACAAGCTACGCGGTACGTGACATCAAGACGGCATTGAGCGCGATGGCTACATGTCGACGCAATTTCAACGCCCCGAACGATCTCTGTTTGTCGATGGAGGTCCCGCGCGCGCTACCCCGGACGAATTCGCGGCCGCGGGAAGTTCCTACATCGCCTATTCC
>JBEEGY010000368.1:0-3471 GCA_041167145.1 Verrucomicrobiota bacterium | reverse complement strand
GAGCCCCGAATACGTTCGGGGCGATGTCTTGCTTTCTTTCGGGACACTAACGTCCCTCCCACATTTTATTCCGCTTTGCCGATCTCATGTTCGAGAGCCGCCACCTCGTGCTTCATTTCGCGCAGCTTGACGTGCTTGGTTGCGCCACTCGGCTTATAAAAGAAATAAACGATGCCACCCGGGGCGCTGCAGACCAGGATGATGAGAAAACTTAGTGAGCCAATCAACTTGGCCTTCTCGATGGTTACGCCGCAAAGATTATTGAGCATGATCTGAAGAATCTTCTCGCGTAACCCGACTCCGGCAAAACTAATGGGCAGCGCTGTGATGGTACGTTCGATAGGCATGACCGCGAAAAAATCCACCGCCTTGGTCGGGACCGGCGGTGTTTGACGGACATCTTCAGCATGCAGCGCGTAGGCCACACAAAGGAATGTCGTGAACGTCGCCAGATGCGCCACAAGCGAGGCGCCGAACGCAAGCAAGGTCGCGAACCAATGTCGCGCGTAAAGGTGATAAGCGGCGGCGATCTCGATCAGTTTTTCTCGGCCGGGAAATTTGTGGGGCAACAAATAGAAAAGATTGAAACCGCTGATGACAAAACTGGTGAGAAGCCCGGCAATCGAACTGCTCAGAAGCAGCAGCAAAATCCAAAGCAACCGGCGTGTCTCCGGAGTTTGTGACAACCAATGAAACCGCAATATGACAAGGACGCCAGTTATCGTGACGAGGGCGACTAATCCGATAAGCCGGTCAAAGACGACAGCGAGCAATCCGCCTGTTTTCTTTTCGGTCTCTTTCCAAAGGAGATAACTCTTAACGATGTCACCTCCCGTTCCACCCGGAAGAAACTGGTTGTAAAACATGCCGATCAAAAACAGGCCAGATACGCGTGAGAAGCTGAGACGGATTTTCTGGACCTGCAGCAGAATTTGCCATCGGATCGCGGCTGCAATTTCGACCGTAACGTAAGCAAGAACGCCGGCGCCCACCCAGCGGTAATCCGCCGATTGCAGCGCTTCCTTCATTTTCTTCAGCTGGGCGGGATCGTGAAAGACCCACCAAAGCAAGCCGACCGTGACGGTAAGCTGGAAAAGTGTGACGATAATTTTTTTCATTCGCCGAAGTGTTTCTTCCAGGTCTCAACCGAGCGCCGAATTTCATCGACTGTTTTGCGTGGACTCAATTCCCATACCCACAGGCAATCGCGGGGCAGAAGCGGAACAAGTTTGGCAAGATCGACATCTCCGGCAAATGGGGGCTGATGATCCTGCGCCGGCCAAATGCAATCCTGCACATGGCAACCAAAGGCGCGCGGCCCAATCGCGCGCAACCATTCTTCGTGATCCACAAAGCCAAGGTTTTCCTTGATCTGAATATGGCCGAAGTCATGCCAATAGCCGACTTGCGGAGAGTTCAACTCATCAAGAAGCGCGGGAAATTCGCGCTCGCTGGGGATTTCTTCGTAACCGCGCCGGCCTTCGATGCCGAGCCGAATGTTTTTGGCAGTGGCATACGGAACGACGCGCCGCAAACAATCCTTGACGCGATCGAGATAACGCGGGGCCGCGGACTCACGCTTCTGCACGGCCTTTAGTTTCTTGCGAACGTATTCGCGGGAAAACATTTGCCCATTCTTCGCCAGCTTGATCAGGATGTCAGTAATCGGTTGCATTCTGACTTCGCCGAGATGCATGACGACAAAGGGCGCGCCCAGGCGTTCTGCAAAATCGATGGTCTGGAAAGTTTGCTTGACCGCGCGCTCGCGTTCGTGCGGATGCCAGGAGGAGAATTGGTAGCAATCGGGCGAGGCGCCCATCACTTCCACGGGCAGAGGGCAAAAGTTGTGCAAGCTGGTGAACTTGATTTCGCCCGCGTTGTACATTTTTTGAATGCCGGGCATGAGCGAGATGCGAATGCCGTGCCCGAGCTCGACCCGATCGAAGCCAAGATCGACAATCTCACGCAGCATTTCATCGCCGGCGGTGTGACGGTGGGAGTTCCAGCAGGTGGAAAACGAAATCATTCGAATGGAACAACGTTTACGCGATCGGCATGGCTTCCGGTTCGGGAACCGGCGCGACCGGGCGGTCGCAAACATGCCGGCCCGCAATGGTAAGGACGGCGAAAGCGCCGATGCCGAAAATAATCGAAGAGACGGCGAGCGCAGTGCGCATGCCGATCAAATCGGACAAGCCTGTGATGAGCAGTCCGGCGATCGGCATCAAGCCAAAGAAACTCATGCCAAAAATAGCGGAGACGCGGCCGCGTAAAGCCGTGGGCGCACGTTCCTGCACAATGGTGTTGGCGAGTCCGAAATTCATGGAAAGGGCAATGGCGAGAAATCCCATTGCGATCGCGGTTACAACGAAGCCGTGCGATTGCGACATGGTGAAGATTGCCAGGGCCACGACGACGGCGTTAAAGGTCATGAACCTTAGTCGATTCTCGCGCGCGACACTGAGCAAACCGAGGGAACCGGCGAGCGATCCCGTTCCAGATACGGCCATGAGATAACCCATCCGGTCGGGGCCAAGGTGAAGAACATTCCTCACGTAAAGTGGGAGCATCACCGAGATAGCGGGAAAAACGAATATGGTGGTGAGCGCGATCAAACAAATCATCGCGAGGATGATCCGTTCCGATCGGACATATCGAAAGCCTTCGGCGATGCCGCTGCGACGTTGTTCCTCCTCTTCCTTGGTTCCGGCGCGACGCGGGGGAAGCGAGATGAGCGCAATGATGAGCGCGATAAACGAAACTGCGTTCACAAAAAAAGCGGAGGCCGCACCCCACCAGGCCACGAACAATCCGGCGAGTGAAGGACCGACCAGGCGGGAGCCGTGAAAAACGGAGCGATCAAGGGCAATGGCGGCTGCGATCTCATCGCGGTTGACCAGTTCCGGCACGAGCGCCGAGATGGCCGGCATTTCGAAAGCGATGGAAACGCCGAGCAGGGCCGCGAGTATGACGATGTGCCAGACATGAATTCGGTTTGTCATGACGAGCCAGCCCAGGATGAGGGCAAGAGCGATCTGTACAACTTGTGTGGCGATAAGAATTTTGCGTTTGTCGAATCGATCCGCGACCGAACCGCCAAACATGGTTAGCGCCAAAGTCGGCAGACCGGCCGCGAAATTGGCCATGCCGAGCATGATCGCCTTGTTCGTGAGCGTGCTCATAACCCAACCCTGCGCCATCACCTGCATCCACGTGCCCGTGTCCGAGATAGCGCTGCCGATGATGTAACGGCGGAACGGCCCGGCCCGCAGAAGCGCAAGGACGCGGCGTCCAAAAGGTTTTTCCTCGGCATCCATGGCAAAGACTCATACGCGGAAGCGTCCATACCGCAATCGAACGCGAGAAAAACTTGGCGCGCTCGTTCGAGCGCAAAGGCGTGTTTACCAATGAAGCGTATTATCGAAGAGAGGAAGGCCGATTGCGTGCACAGTTACGTTCTCTACTTTGAGG
>JBEEGY010000367.1:0-3480 GCA_041167145.1 Verrucomicrobiota bacterium | reverse complement strand
ACCGTTGCTTCGGCGCGTTTGGGAACGCTGTTGCCGGGCTAAGAGCTTGGATTCCGTGATCATTGCCACGGACGACATGCGGATCGCAGACGCGGCGTTCGATTGGGGAGCGGAAGTCGCGCTCACTGCAGCACGGCATCGCAGTGGAACCGACCGGGTTGCCGAAGTAGTGCGAAAAGCGAAAAAACTTGCCTACATCATTAATATCCAGGGAGATGAGCCGTTAGTTGAGCCGCGTTTAATCGACAGGCTGGTCGCGACGTTGCGAAGTAATGACAAGATCGACATCGTCACGGCCGCGCATCCATTCAATGACCCCGAAGAAGCATCTTCGCCGCACCAAGTGAAAGTTGTCATCGACCTGGCCGGCAACGCTCTCTACTTCTCGCGTTCGCCGATTCCCTCAACAAGGAGCGGGGGCTTCTCAGCCGCCGGCCAAACCAAACGGCGGTCTGGAGACCGCCGCTCCTTGTTTTTGCGCCATCAAGGCATCTACGGTTTTCGACGCCAGGCACTGCTGCAATTCGTAAAGTGGAAACCGTCGCCGCTCGAACAGGCGGAATCGCTCGAGCAATTGCGCCCGCTTGAAAATGGTGTAAGGGTTCATGTGCTCGTCACGAAACAAGGATCGCCTGGCGTAGATACGCCGGAAGACGCAAAAGCGCTGGAGCAAAAGCTTGCCCGCGGCAAAGGGAGATCGACTCGATGAAATACATTTTCGTCACCGGCGGGGTCGTGAGTTCGTTGGGCAAAGGCCTGGCCGCCGCTTCGCTCGGCACTCTCCTCGAATCGCGTGGGCTGCGTGTGGTTCTGCAAAAATTCGATCCATATCTCAACGTCGATCCTGGAACGATGAATCCATTTCAGCACGGCGAAGTTTATGTGTTGAATGACGGCGCCGAGACCGATCTCGATCTTGGCCATTACGAGCGTTTCACCAATTGCGTCCTCTCGCGGCACAACAATCTCACGAGTGGTCAGGTTTATGAGAGCGTGATTCTTAAGGAGCGGCGGGGCGATTACCTCGGCAAGACCGTCCAGGTGATTCCGCATGTGACCGATGAAATCAAAGCGCGCATCCGTGAGATTTCCGACGAGAGCAAGTACGATGTCGTGATCACCGAGATCGGCGGCACCACCGGCGACATCGAGGGATTGCCGTTTTTAGAAGCAATTCGGCAATTCATACTCGAAGTGGGCGCCCAGAATGTCGTGAACGTGCACGTCACGCTTGTTCCGTACATCAAAGCAGCCGGTGAATTGAAAACCAAACCGACGCAGCAAAGCGTCGCGAAGCTGCGCGAGATCGGCTTGCAACCGCAAGTGCTGATTTGCCGCACGCAACTTTCTCTCGACTCAGAGCTGCGACAGAAACTTTCCATGTTTTGCAGCGTTTCACAAAAAGCGGTCATCGAAGCGCGTGACGTCGACCATACGATCTATGAGGTGCCGCTCATGCTGCATCAGGAAGGTCTCGACGGATTGATTTGCGAGCTCCTGCACCTCACCACCCCAGAACCTGATCTAACAGATTGGCGCCAATTCGTAGAACGTGTCGTTAACCCGAAGAAACGCGTGAAGATCGCGGTTGTCGGGAAGTACATCGATTTGCAGGATGCGTACAAGAGCATTTACGAATCTCTGACCCACGCGGCCGCGAGCGAAGATTGCCGAATCGACTTGAAACGCGTTGATGCAGATTCGCTGCATGGAGACCTTGAGAGCCAACTCAAAGACGTGGCCGGTGTTTTGATTCCGGGCGGATTTGGTGAGCGCGGCGTCGAAGGAAAGATCAAGGCGGCGCAGTTCGCGCGTGAGAACAAGATCCCCTATCTCGGTTTGTGTTTAGGAATGCAGGTCGCGACGATTGAATTCGCGCGCAATGTCTGCGGACTCGCCGGGGCGAACAGCACTGAATTCGAGTCGAAGACGCCCGATCCGGTGATATCGCTATTAGAAGAACAAAAGGAGGTGCGTGTGAAAGGCGCGAGCATGCGCCTCGGCACGTGGCCGACAAAGATCGCGAAAGGCACGCTGGCGGAAAGGATTTACGGTAAGAACGAAGTGCTTGAGCGGCACAGGCACCGTTACGAGTTCAACATGAAGTATCGGGATCAAATGAAAGCGAAAGGTTTCGAAATTTCAGGGACGTCGCCGGACGGCGTGCTCGCCGAATTAGTCGAGCTGCGCGATCATCCTTACTTCGTCGGCTGCCAGTATCACCCGGAGTTTCAAAGCAAGCCGAACAAGCCGCACCCGCTTTTTAAAGGATTCGTTCAGGCGTGCCTGGCTTATCAGACTGGTGGTGCGCAGCACGCCGCAGCCGATCCATTATCGCGGCCCCGAGTCCAATCTCCGGAACTCGTTCCGCAACGATAAGATCGACCTCGAGCGCGTCGAGTTCTCGCAAATCGCGGAATAGATTTGCGGCTGCTTCTCGCAGATCGTTCTGTTCGCTAAGTTGGCGAATCGCGACAAACTTCAAGGAGTGGCGGTTTCCAACCGCCGGGGCGATTTGGAAATCGCCCTTCCTTGATGCCCAAGCCAGCAATCCGACTCGCTGGTTCTTTTCCGCCGAGAAAGATTTCGCGGTATCTATCAACTGCAACGGCGTCTTCGGCGCATAATGCGTCGGTAATTGGCCAGGCGCGGAGATTTTCTCCGACGAAGTAACAATGTCGACCTTGGCGCCAAACGGCGACAATTGCTCTTCCGTGATCGGACCGCGACGCAAGATATCGATCTTGTTGCCGCGCACGGCCACGATAGTCGATTCGATTCCGTGCGTGGTTGCGCCAGCGTCAACGATCAACGAAATTCGTCCGTCGAGCTCATCGAGGACATGTTGCGCGGTTGTCGGACTGACGCGGCCGAAACGATTAGCGCTGGGCGCGGCCAACGGCGCGCCGAAGTCGCGAATGATTTCGCTGAAGACCGGATGCGCGCTGATTCGGACTGCAACTGTGTCGAGACCAGCAGTGACAATTTCCGGAACGATTTCACGACGCGGTAGAACCATCGTGAAAGGGCCCGGCCAGAAACTCTCCGCCAACTTCAAGATCAATTTTCGATCCGGCGCTGGAAGATCGACAATCTCTTCGAGCCAATCGCGATCGGGCAAATGGACGATTAAAGGATCGAAGCGCGGCCGCTCCTTTGCTTCGAAGACTTTGACCACTGCTTCGGCATTGAGCGCGTCAGCCGCAAGTCCGTAAACGGTTTCGGTAGGCAAACCGACAACATCGCCGGCGCGAAGAAGCGCAATCGCCTTGGCGCGCTCATCCGGAGTGCGCGCAAAGACAACCTCGGTTTTCACTTCGGCGGCGGTTGCGCGAGAACTTTCTCAGTCTGTTTCTTGCGAAAAGCTTCCAGATTCTGGCGAATCTTGTCGTCCGAAAGCGCGAGAATGGCAGCGGCGAGCAGGGCGGAATTTTTTGCTCCGGCCGACCCGATAGCGAGTGTGCCCACGGGGATCCCGCC
>JBEEGY010000366.1:0-4366 GCA_041167145.1 Verrucomicrobiota bacterium | reverse complement strand
TGCCACTCGTATCGAACAGATCGACGAAGCCGTTGCCCGGTCCAGCCACCTCGTCGTGGCCTTTCGAATCCTGCTTGGCAAAAGTCACAAAGATTTGACCGTTCAAATTGTGAATACCAAATGGCGCATAACCGGCCGGAAGATTCGGATCGCTGAAGCCGTTCGGATTAACCCGTTGAAAGTTCTCGTTGTAAGTCTCGACATGGCCCGAATGAAAGTTGTTCACGTAGAGAAAATTATGGCCGTTGGCCACCCCTAGCGTCGCACCTTTGTAAACGGCGTGGTTTGTCCCGTTATTTGTACCGTTGTCCACAGCGACAATGGCGTGGGTGCCGTCAAGCGACGGGTTCCAACCCGAAATGGTGCCATCTTCGCTGACGAAGATAAAACGGCTCGGCTGCGACACTCCGTTTTTCGTAACTGGAAAGAACGACGTGCTATTGAAGACAACCCCAGTCGGGTTCCCGCCGCCCTTGTTCCGTGCGCTGGTCGGAATCGTCACGACAAGCGACACCGCGGTGCCGTCCTGATGGTAAAGCGTGGACGTTCCCGTGCCGTTGTTAGCGACCCAAATCGTGCCCCCCGACGATGCCGCCATGCCCCAGGGATTGACCAGGTTCGCGTCGGTATGCTCGGCTACGCCGTTAATGTCCGACTGAAAATTTTCCCAACTGTAGCTGTCCGCGCGACTGAATGCCGCCGGTAAGCATAAGACTGTCAGTAAAAACAGAGCAGCTTTGACCGAGGAGTGTATTGATTTCATGGAATTTCCTTTCTCTCATATTAGTTTCGCGACTCGAATGGGGTTTGGCTGCGAAAGAACCGTTATTTGCAACGAAACCCCGAGGCGAAGTCCGCGCGTCCCTTATTAAAACCTCCCGCCACGCGAAAGTTGCGGCAGCAGTTTTACTTACGCTTGAGACCGAGAATCTCGCGACCAGATCGACAGGCGCCGAATTGACTGATCAGCTTTGTTTCCAACGCCCGTTGCCGTCGCGAGCCATCGCGTACTCCGGCGTGAGATCGACATCTTCTGGTTCTTCCTCGGTTTCGGAGAGCGATCCTTTGCTATGGTCCTTTGCGATAAGCATGTAGAGCGCGGGGACGATAAACAAAGTGAACATCGTTCCGATAGTCATGCCCCCGACAAGCACGCGGCCGATCGAGTTTCGCGCAGCCGCGCCCGCGCCGCTCACGAAACAGAGCGGCAAGTGTCCGCAAATTGTCGCGACACTAGTCATCATCACTGGGCGCAAGCGAATCCGTGCCGCCTGCGCGATGGCTTCGAGCTTTCCCTGACCCTGACGCTGCAATTCATTGGCGAATTGTACGATCAGGATTCCGTTTTTCGAAACTAAACCGACGAGCGTGACCAGACCAACCTTCGAATAAATGTTTAGTGTGGTCGTGAAATGGTCGGTAAAGAATTTCCCGAATGGCATTTTCAGGAAAGTGAAAAGAAGCGCTCCGAAGATGGCGAGTGGAACCGAGCCGAGGAGGATAATGAATGGATCGCGAAAGCTGTTAAATTGCGCCGCCAGCACCAGGAAGATCAGAACCACGGAAAGCAAAAATATGCCGAGAAATTTGCTGCCCTCCGTCCGCAACTGTCGCGACTCGCCGGTGTAGTCGAGTACATAACCTTTTGGCAAAATCTTGCGCGCTTCGTCTTCGAGAAACTTAAGCACCGTATCGAGCGAGCGTGTCGGCACGCCGCTGATGGTCACGGCGTTGAGTTGCTGCATGCGATTAAGGGAGCGTGCCACAGTCTTGTGGCGGATCGTCGCCACGGTGCTGAGCGGAACGAGCTGTCCGTTCGGACCTGTCACGTAGATGTTCTCCAGTTGTTGCGGATTGAGCCGGTCGGTCCGCTTGATCTGTGGAATCACTTTATAACTGCGGCCGGCAATATTGAACCGATTCACAAAATTTCCGCCGATGCTGGCGGAGAGATCTGCGCCGACCTTCTGCATATCGAGCCCCATCGACGAAACCTTGTCGTGATCGAAAACGATTTCGGACTGGGGCTGGTCGATCTTGGTATCGATCTGCGGGGGAAACGAAAACATTCCGCTTTGCATTGCTTTGATCTGTAGCTGTTTTGCCAGGTCGAGAATGCGCTCCGGATCGGCCGTGGACGTGATGATGAAGCTCACCGGAAAACTGTCGCCGCCAGGAAGCGCGGACGGCATGACGGGAAACATCTGAATGCCCGGGATGGCCCCAAGTTTTGCCTGAACTTGCGGTAGATATGCGTCGGTTGGGGTCTTGCGCACACCCCATGGTTTCAAAACCATTCCGCCGAAGCCGCTGTCCGGGTTGGTAATTTGAAATGTGAAACGTGTGTCTGGAATGCTCTGGAATATTTTTCCGGCGGCATCGGCATAACGAATCGTGTCGTCGATCGTCGCGTTCGCCGGCGCAGTCACGATACCGAAAATCACGCCTTGGTCTTCCTTTGGCGCCAGTTCGTTTGGCGACATGTACCAGAAGAGTCCACCCAAGAGCGACAATCCGATCCAGACCGTATAGACCGCGGGTCGCGCTGCCAGAGTTCGATCGAGGTGACTGCCATACCAATCGCGGAATCGATCGAACGTTCGGTTCACCATCCCGCTGAATCCTTTTTCCGCATGCCCGGCGCGCAAGAGATTGGCCGACATCATGGGGGAGAGCGTCAGCGCCACCACACCGGAGATGAATACCGCGCCGGCTAAGGTCAGGGCGAACTCGCGGAAAAGCGCTCCGGTCAATCCACCCTGCAACGCGATCGGCGTGTACACAGCCGCCAGCGTGATCGTCATCGCAATAATCGGACCGATCAATTCGCGCGCGCCCTGCAGCGCGGCGTTCATGCGCGACATACCCTCGCGCATATGGCGTTCGACATTTTCTACCACAACGATCGCGTCATCGACCACTAATC
Organism: Verrucomicrobiota bacterium; assembly: GCA_041167145.1. Lineage (GTDB taxonomy): Bacteria > Verrucomicrobiota > Verrucomicrobiia > Chthoniobacterales > UBA10450 > Palsa-1382. The sequence continues at coordinate 1,440 of JBEEGY010000366.1, read as the reverse complement.
CCACTGAAAGCACGATGGCGAGCAGCGTGAGCAGATTCAGCGTGAAACCGAATGCCTGCATGAGAAAAAGCGCACCGATTAGCGAAATCGGGATTGCCACCACTGGCACGATCACAGAACGGACCGAGCCGAGGAACAAAAAGATCACGACCATGACGATGAGCAGAGTGTCGATCAAAGTCTTTACGACTTCGTGGATCGCGTCATTTATGTAGGCGGTCGCATCATAGGCGATCTCTCCCTTCATGCCCGTCGGCAACTCTTTCTGGATCTGCGCCATCTCAACACGCACGCGCTTGATCACGTCAATTGAGTTTGCATTTGGTAAAACCCAGATGCCCATGAAGACGGCCTTTTGACCGGAAAAACGGACCTCCGTGTTGTAATCCTCTGCGCCGAGTTCCACGTCCGCGATGTCGCTAAGACGAATGAGATTTCCCTTGTCCTGCCGGACGACAAGATTCTTAAAATCACCCACCGTGTGCAGATCGGTGTTCGCCGTCAGGTTAATCTGCAGCAACGAGCCTTTGGTGCTGCCAACCGCGGAGAGATAATTGTTTCGCGAAAGCGCGCTGCGCACATCAGAGGGGCTGATGTTTAACGCCGCCATCCGGTCAGGCTTCATCCAGACGCGCATGGCAAAGGTGCGGCCGCCGAGAATGTCCGCTTTCTGCACACCTCCGAGCGCGGTCAAGCGAGGCTGAACGAGGCGCACGAGATAATCGGTCACTTCATTCGGCTGGAGAATGTTGGAAGTGAAACTCAAGTAACAAGAGGCAAACTGCGAATCCGCCGCTTGAATGCTAATGACCGGGATCTCTGCATCCGGCGGCAGATCGCGCCGAATCGCATCCACTTTCGAACTGATGTCCGACAACGCTTTGTTCGCGTCGTAATTCAATTTCAACCGCGCGGTGATCAGCGAGCTGCCCTGCGAACTTTGCGATTGAATGTAATCAATGCCGTCTGCCGCCGCGATGGCGCGCTCCAGCGGGGTCGTGATAAATCCGCGCACCAGTTCCGCATCGGCGCCGACGTAAACGGTCTGCACGGTGATCGCGGCGATGTCGCTGCGTGGATATTGGCGCACGTTGATCGTCTTCATGGCCTGCAAGCCGGCGATGAGAATGACGAAGCTGACGACCAGTGCGAGTACTGGTCGCTTGATGAAAAGGTCGGTGAAAGACTTCATGTTACGTGCTGTAGCCGCCTCGCTCTGTCGAGGCGCGTCCACGATCATCGACCGGCGAGCGACCGCCGTTGCTATATGTCGATTTTATCTGGGGAGCGCACGCGCCTCGCGTGCTGGCGATGGTGGTCAGCTTCGTCATCCTGATCGCGGGATCGAAGGCTCTTCTTCCAATACTTTTCCCAAGCATGTCGGGCCTCGGTGGTCTGAACGTGCGGCAATATCCGCGCAGCGACGTCGCAGCCATCACT
>JBEEGY010000365.1:0-2607 GCA_041167145.1 Verrucomicrobiota bacterium | reverse complement strand
GTATCGTGCTCGAATCCGTCCTGCGCAATTGCGACGGGAAGAAAGTCCGGCGCAAAGATGTGGAGACGCTGGCGAAATGGAACGCGAAAAAGCCTGCGAACGAAGAAATTCCGTTCGTGGTGGCGCGAATTGTCCTGCAGGATTTCACCGGCGTGCCGCTGGTGGTCGATCTTGCCGCGATGCGCAGCGCGGTGCAGCGACTCAAGGGCGATCCTAAAATCATCGAACCGCTCGTGCCGGTCGATCTCGTCGTGGATCACTCGGTGCAGGTCGACTTCTTCGGTTCAGCCGAAGCGTTGCGACTGAATTTGGAAATGGAATTCAAGCGTAATCGGGAGCGCTACCAATTTTTAAAGTGGGGTCAGCAAGCGTTCAAGACGTTCCAACTCATTCCGCCCGGCATCGGCATCGTTCACCAAGTGAATCTCGAATATCTCGCGAAGGGAGTTCTGAGTCAGAAGTCAGAAGTCGGAGGTCAGAAAGCGGAAATCTTCTACCCAGATACTTTGGTTGGAACCGATTCGCACACGACCATGATCAACGGGCTCGGCGTGGTCGGTTGGGGAGTTGGCGGAATCGAAGCGGAAGCCGGCATGCTTGGGCAACCGGTTTATTTTCTAACGCCGGAAGTAGTTGGCGTGCATCTGAGCGGGAAATTGGGCGAAGGCGTGACCGCGACCGATCTCGTGTTGCACATCACGCAAATGCTGCGCGCGCAAAAGGTCGTTGGAAAATTCGTCGAGTTTTACGGCGAAGGCGCGGCTTCATTGCCCGTTCCCGATCGCGCCACGATCGGCAACATGTCGCCCGAGTACGGCGCAACCATGGGATTTTTCCCGATCGACCAGGAATCGATAAATTATCTGCGCGCGACCGGCCGCACTGACGAGCAATGCGCCGCGTTCGAGAATTATTTTCGCGCGCAAAAAATGTTCGGCATGCCGCGCAAAGGCGAAATCGATTACAGCGTCGACCTCGCGCTCAATCTGGCCGACGTGCAGCCCGGCGTGGCCGGGCCCAAGCGCCCGCAGGATCGAATCAATCTTCCCGCGCTGGGTGAAACGTTTCGCTCCTTGTTGCAAAAGCCGGTCGAGGACGGCGGCTACGGAAAGCAAGATGTTGATCTTGCGTCCAAGCACCTCGTGCAGTTGAACGGAACGCCGCCGAGCGATGGCGATATGCCATCAACCGACAATGGTGATGAAAGCGTTCAGCCGGGCGAAGAACGCAACAAACTCGAGATGGTGGCAAACCGGCCGACGCCCGACACGGCCAAGGAACTAAAGGATGCCCCCGCCGATCCATTTCACCACGGCCAAAGCCGAATCGGTCACGGGAGCGTGCTGATCGCGGCAATCACCAGTTGCACAAACACGAGCAACCCCAGTGTGATGCTGGCGGCGGGATTGCTCGCAAAAAAGGCGGTCGAGCGCGGCTTGCGCATCGATCCAGCGGTGAAGACGTCGCTCGCGCCGGGGTCACGTGTTGTCACCGATTATCTCAACAAGACGGGTCTGCAGCCGTATCTCGATCAATTGGGATTCAACATTGTCGGCTACGGATGCACGACGTGCATCGGCAATTCGGGCCCGCTTCATCCGAAAATTGAACAGGCGATCAACGAGTTCGATTTGGTGGCAGCGTCGGTTCTTTCCGGAAACCGGAATTTCGAAGCCCGTGTGCATCAAAACATCAAAGCAAATTTCCTCATGTCGCCACCGCTGGTCGTGGCGTTCGCCCTTGCAGGACGCGTAGATGTCGATCTCACGAATGATCCGATTGGTAAAGACAAAGACGGAAAAGAAACTTTTCTGCGCGATCTCTGGCCGTCGTTGAAAGAAATCCGCGACGCGATGCAGTCGGCGCTCAAGCCAGAAGTTTTTCGCAAGCTGTATCGCGATTTTGCCGATCAAAATCCGAAGTGGAACGAGATCCAGTCGAGCACGGGCGAAGTTTATCAGTGGGACGAGAAGAGCGATTACATTCACGAGCCGCCGTTCTTCAAAGATTTCTCGATGGAAGCCGGCAAGATTGACAACATCGTCGGGGCGCGTGCGCTCGGCATTTTTGGCGACTCAGTCACGACCGACCACATTTCGCCGGCGGGCGCGATCAAGCCGACTTCGCCGGCCGGCCAGTACTTGATGTCGCGCGGAATCAAGCCGGAAGACTTCAACAGTTACGGCTCGCGACGCGGAAATGATCTGGTCATGACGCGCGGAACGTTTGCGAATGTGCGTATCAAGAACCTGATGGCGCCGGGAACGGAAGGCGGCGTGACAATTCACTATCCCGATGGCAAGCAGATGTCGATTTTCGATGCAGCCATGAAATATCAGGCGGAAGGCGTTGCACTTGTCATTCTGGCCGGGCACGAATATGGGACCGGTTCGTCGCGCGATTGGGCGGCGAAAGGAACGAAGTTGCTCGGCGTAAAAGCGGTGGTGGCCGCAAGCTACGAACGGATCCATCGGTCGAATCTCGTCGGGATGGGCGTGCTGCCCCTGCAATTTCTAGATGGCGTGACGGCGCAATCATTGGGGCTCGATGGTTCGCAGACCTTTTCGATCGGCGGGTTGTCCGACGCGATTCAACCGGGACAGCGAC
>JBEEGY010000364.1:0-3312 GCA_041167145.1 Verrucomicrobiota bacterium | reverse complement strand
TTCTTTCCGGTCGCCGCGGGCTCACCCGGATTCGCGCGCGCGAAGCCGGCGAAGTAATCGAACTCAAAAGGGAAGAACTGCTCGATTTACTCCAGACCGATACCGAGTTGAGCGACATTGTCATGCGCGCCTTCATCCTGCGGCGGGTTGAGCTGATCGCGCATGGGATCGGCGACGCCGTGCTCGTCGGCTCGACCCATTCTCCCGATACGTTGCGGATCAGAGAATTCCTGATCCGGAACGGTCATCCGCACGCGTATATCGATCTGGACCGCGACAAGGACGTTCAACATTTACTCGATCATTTTCAGGTCGGCATTGCGGATATCCCGGTCGTGATTTGCCACGGCGAACACGTGCTGCGCAATCCCACCAACCAGGAAATCGCGGATTGCCTCGGCTTCAATGAAGCGATCGATCAAACCCACTTGCGCGATGTCGTGGTGGTAGGCGCCGGCCCAGCGGGGCTGGCGGCGGCCGTGTACGGCGCGTCGGAAGGACTGGATGTGCTCGTCCTGGAATCGAATGCGCCGGGCGGCCAGGCGGGCTCGAGTTCCAAGATCGAGAACTATCTCGGTTTTCCGACCGGAATCTCCGGCCAGGATCTGGCTGCGCGCGCCTATGCACAGGCGGAAAAATTTGGCGCCCAAATTCTGATTGCGCGCTTCGCGGCGAAGCTCGCCTGCGACAAGAAACCGTACGCGATCGAAATGGATAACGATCAACGCGTGCCCGCGCGCACCGTCGTCATCGCAACCGGCGCGGTCTATCGCCGGTTGTCGCTCGACAACGCCTCGCGCTTCGAGGGTGCGGGGATCTACTACGGCGCCACGTTTGTCGAGGCGCAGCTTTGCCGTCAGGAAGAAGTGGTCGTGATTGGCGGCGGAAACTCGGCCGGCCAGGCGGCGGTCTTTCTCGCTCAAACCTCTAAGTGCGTCCACATGCTCGTGCGCTCCGACAGTTTGGCGAAGAGCATGTCACGATACTTGATCCGACGGATCGAAGAGAATCCGGCCATCGACCTGCGAACGTGCACGGAAGTCGTGGCGGTGGAAGGAACCGATCGTCTTGAGCGCGTGCGCTGGCGCGATAATCGAACGGGCAAAATCGAGAGTCACGATATCCGGCATATTTTTGTCATGACCGGCGCCATGCCGAACACGCGCTGGCTGAGCGGTTGTGTTCTGCTCGACACCAATGGCTTCATCAAAACGGGAACGGAGTTGTCGCGCGAAGACCTAACGAACGCCGGCTGGCCGCTGGCCCGTCCCCCGCATCTGCTCGAAACGAGCCTGCCCGGGGTGTTCGCCGTTGGCGATGTGCGCGCGGGAAATGTGAAGCGCGTCGCCTCCGCCGTGGGCGAGGGCTCCATCGCAATCGCCTCTGTTCATCAGGTCTTGCGTGAGTAGATTTTGGCCATGCTTTCCAAGTGCCCACATCTCGACGCCATTGAATCGGTTCGCCCTCCCGAGCGACGTGAATGCGAAGAATGCATGAAGATCGGCGCCGAATGGGTTCATCTCCGCACCTGCCAGCAATGCGGCGTAACCCTCTGCTGCGACAGTTCTCCGAACCAGCACGCCAGTAAGCACGCGCGGTCCAGCGGCCATCCCGTTATCGCGTCCGCTCAGCCCGGCGAGCGCTGGATTTACTGCTATCCCGACGACGCCTTTGCCGAGTATTAAGGCGAATGTTCTCGAAACGGGGGGAAAGTTTATCCAAAAAAATAGTTGACCGATTAGTCTAGTCCGCTATTTTGGCCGTATGGCAAGAGTGAGTGACATGAAGGAACGCCTGACGGACGCGGCCTTGGATTTGATTTGGCATAACAGCTATGGCACCACGTCGGTCGACGCGATTTGCGAACGGGCCGGGGCAAAAAAGGGAAGCTTTTATTATTTCTTCAAGTCGAAGTCCCAACTCACGGCCGCGGCCCTGGAAGCGGACTGGAACAAAAACAAGACGAAGATGGACGCTCTTTTTTCTCCAACCATTCCACCTCTCGAGCGGTTCGATCGTTATTTCGATTACGTGCACGACCGTCTGGCCGAAATTCAACAGGTGTGCGGCTCCATCCTGGGTTGCCCTCTCTTAAGCATCGCGACCGAAGTGAGCACGCAAGACGAGGTCGTGCGCGCAACCGTTGACCGCATCTGGGATCGGAAGATTAACTATTTCGTCTCGGCGATTCGCGACGCGCATGCGCAAGGGTTGATTGAGGCGCCAGACCCGGAAGCAAAAGCGAGGGCGCTCTTTGCCTGTTATCACGGGACGCTCGCCCAGGCGCGAATTCAAAACGATGTCGACCTGATCTGCGGTTTAAAGCAGGTCGCAAGGGATGTTTTGGGCGTCAAACCCGCGCACGCAATGAGTTCATAACCTTCTCTTTTTTTGCCAATTTTATAGACGACTGGTCAAATACATCAAACCCAAAGGAACCCATGCACACTAACCAGCAACCACAAGCAAACGCAGTTTTCCTCCAGACCCTAACCAGGGCGGTTTCGAAACTGAAAAATCGTCTTCAGCGTGACTACGAGCAGGCTTATCCCGGCCTGGGGGACCTCATCCGAATTGTCCTCGACGAGGAAGAGGTAAACGCGTGGGAGTTGTCCTTTCCGCATTTGTTTTTGCCCGACCTCGTCGAAGCGCACATCGCCAGGCTGGGGCTGAAACCGGCCGACGCGCGCCACGACGACATCCTAACGCCGCACGATTTCACCGAAATCGAAAACTATCAGCCGGCCCTCGCTTACGCGGGTTGCTAAGTCAGTGCTGCAACGCCCATCCATCATCTTCAAAACCCAACAACGAAAGGAACCCGATGAAAAAAAATGTCATGGATATCGTCGAGCGTTTCCAGACGCACCACGCATTGCAAGAGGAGCGTGAACTGAAAAATTCCCACGCGGCGGCGAACGATTCGATCGCTCCGAGCGTGCCGGATAAAAACGGGATGCCCGGGAACAGCATATTCGAAACAGAAGAAGTGCAGGTCTCGACGGTCATAGTTCCGCGCAGCACGGAGTGGTCGCCGCCGCACGATGGCCGGGATCGACTGGTCGTGACGCTGGGCAAGATAGATCAACTGTCACTGGGAGACAGCGGTCCGGTCTTTCCTGCTCGATGGACTTGGGTTCCAGCGAACAGCGATTTCCAAGTCGCTAATGGGGCAGATCAGACAAGGAACCTGATGATCGTTGAATTCAACGATGCGGGGAGCGAGCGGCCTCCAGTGATCTCGTTAACCGAATGATTTCAAAAGCAACAACACACAAAGGAAATTCAAAACATGAAAACTAGATTCTATTG
>JBEEGY010000363.1:0-3717 GCA_041167145.1 Verrucomicrobiota bacterium | reverse complement strand
TCGTGCCATCTCATCCTGGTAAAGGCTAATTGTCGCGTGGCCGATATCGACTGCGTGCCATCCCTCGGTGATTCCGTGCGACGGCAAAACACGACTCGTGTTGCGCGCGGGTGCGCCCGGTTCAATCCTTGGCGCTTCCAGCGCGTCGACGGGCAGCAGGAATCGCATTCCCTTTGCTTTCGCCAGCTCGAGGAGCTCTCGGGCGAGATCGAGCTTGTCCGCCTCGAATCGACTGGCGCCGATCGGGACGCCTTGCGCTTTCCAAAAAGTATTCGCCATCGCGCCGCCAATCAAAATCACCTCTGCTTTTTCCATGAGCGCTTTAATGACGCCAATCTTATCCGACACTTTCGATCCTCCCAGGATAACGACAAAAGGCTTGGCCGGTTTCTCGAGTTCGCCCCGCAGGTAGCGCAATTCTTTCTCCATCAGGAACCCCATGGCGGATACCTTCATGAACCGGGCGATCCCTGCCGTGCTGGCGTGGGCGCGATGCGCTGCACCAAAGGCGTCATTGACATAAAGGTCGCCAAGCCTGGCGAGCGCTTCCGCGAATGGAGGATCATTCGCTTCTTCTCCGGAATGGAACCGCACGTTTTCGAGGAGCGCGACATCGGCTTCGCGCATGTGACTGATTATCTCTTCCGGTATTTTGCCGACGGTATCGTGACTGAAAATGACCGGGTGGTTGATCAGCGTGTGGAGATAATCGGCAATTGGGCGCAGCGAATATTTTTCAACGGGTTTGCCCTTCGGCCGGCCGAGGTGTGCCATTAAAATCGTCTTCGCACCGTTCTCTCGCAGATAGTTAATCGTGGGTAGACTTTCGCGAATACGGGTGTCATCCGTGATAATAATTTTTCCGTAGCGCTCTTCCGTCGGCACATTGAAATCGACCCGGACGAGGACCCGTTTTCCGCGGACCTCGAGATCGCGCAGGGTGAGCTTGTTCATGGATGCGGCCGTTCGTAATCGTGCTCGTGCTCCTGATCGTAATCGGCGGCGTCTTCGCGCAAAGCCGACGGGTGTTCGGACAATTTCCGCAGCATTCCCATCAGCATCTGGACAATGCGAGCCAGCTGTTCCTTCGAACCGACGATCTGGTCTTCAACCGCCAATTTACGTGCCACCAAGACATCGAGGCACGCTGCACATTCCAGCGCCGAACCGCGTGCGATCTCGAGAAAACGCGCCCGATCTCTACCCGAAAATTTTCCATTTCCTTCGGCAATATTAAGCGGAATGCTCGTTGAAGCGCGATCGAGCTGATCCTTTGCGGCCGCTCTAGCGGAGATCGTGTTAAGGAATTCGCCAGTCCAGGCGCAAAAGGCAATGCTTTCGCGGTACACATCGAGTTTTTCGTGATCGAAATAGATCTTCATGCTCTAAGAAGAAACGATCACGAGCACGAGCACGAGCACGATTACGAGAGGAGGAGTGCTACTTCCCCAGCAACTCCAGCATTCCCACGCAGCGGTTGCTGTAGCCCCATTCGTTGTCGTACCAGCCGACAATCTTCACGAACCGGCCGCCATGCGTCATCGTCAATTTGCTGTCGAAAATGCAGGAGTGCGGATTTCCGACGATGTCGATCGAGACCAGCGGCTCGTCGCTGTATTCGAGAATGTTTTTGTAGCGCTTGCTGGCCGCCGCTGCTTTGAAGGCGGCATTGATCGAATCGATCGTCGCATCCTTTGCGAGAATAGCGGTAAAATCGGTCACTGAGCCGTCGGGGGTGGGAACCCGAAAGGCGCCGCCATTCAGCTTGCCTTGCAAGGCCGGAATTACTTCGCCGATGGCTTTCGCGGCGCCGGTACTCGACGGAATGATGCTAACCGCAGCAGCGCGGGCGCGCCGCAAATCTTCATGAGGGTAATCGAGAATCCGTTGATCGTTGGTATAGCTGTGAATCGTGCTCATGAACCCGTTCACGACGGTGAAGTTGTCATGCAAAACCTTCGCCATTGAGGCAAGGCAGTTGGTGGTGCAACTGGCGTTGGAAATGATGAAATGCTTCGCGGCATCATAAGCTTCGTCATTGACTCCCAGGCAGAGGGTCACGTCGGGATCCCTGGCCGGCGCACTGATCAGGACACGTTTCGCCCCGCCTTTCACCAGGTGAAGCTCGGCTTTGTCGCGGCTGGTGAAAAAGCCGGTCGATTCGAGGACCACATCCACGCCCAGATCTTTCCAGGGCAGATTACCCGGATCACGCTCCTTGAAAATCCGGATTTTGTGGCCGCGCACGATGATGTTCTGGGCGTCGTAACTGATTTCGCCGTCAAATTTTCCGTGGACCGAGTCCCATTTCAGGAGATGCGCCAGCGTATGGGTATCGGTGAGATCGTTGACCGCCGCGACGCGCTTGACGTCGCTTTGCTCCATCGCCCGCAAGACGTTGCGTCCGATTCGGCCGAAGCCGTTAATGCCGTAATTTGCCATAGGAAAGTTAAGAGCGCAGGGTTGAGAGTTGAGAGACGCGCCGCCGGTGCGGAAGCGCGTAAGTTACTAATTGCGGCGAATCTGGAACGCAACTGCGAAACGTCGGGGCGGAGTTCGGATTTCGTTTGAACGGATAGAGCGAGAAACCGTCAAAAATCTTCCGTGAAGATCGTTTCGTTCATCAGACCAGGCACACTCGCGGGCGTAATTGGGCTTTTGTCGCTTCAATCCATGCCAGCGGCGAAACGCGATGCTTCCAAAATGATCACCGTCGTAGCGCTCGGCGATAGCCTGACCGCGGGTTACGGTTTGCCGCGCAAGCAAGCTTATCCGGCGCTCATTGCCGAAAAAATGCGGCGGGCCAATCTTGAATATGAGGTGACCAATGCCGGCTCCAGTGGCGACACTACCGCCGGGGCGCTGCGCCGTTTCCGCGCCCTTTTGCGCGGCAAAAAAATCGACGTCCTGATCCTCGAGCTCGGCATCAACGATGCGTTCCGCGGTGTCCCCATCGAAGAGATGCGCGCAAATCTCCAGGCCATCATCGATCAAACCAAAGCGCGGTCGCCGGGAGTCGCGATCGTCATTGCGGGCATGCAGGTTCCGCTCTTCGCCGGGGACGCCTATGTGACTGCATTCAGTGGAATGTACCTTGCGCTCGCCGAGAAAAATCATGCCACTCTTATCCCCTATCTGCTGACAGGCGTGGCCGGTGATCCGGCGTTGAACCTGCCGGATCGGATTCATCCCAATGCCGCCGGCCAGCGTGTTTTGGCCGAAAATGTGTGGAAGGTGCTCGAGCCATTGCTGCAAAAGGCGACCACGGCCAGGTCCGTGCGCGTAGAGTAAGAGATGGACCCGGCTGATCCCCGCAATCCCGAACGCGCCGACCACCCGGTTTTGGAAACAATCGAGATCGCGACCGAAGGCGAAGATTGCGATGAATGCGTTAAAAAATTGCGCGGACCGCTTATGCGCATTCCCGGCGTTCAGAGCGTGAAGGTCGACCTTGCGCGGGAGCGCGTCATCGTGACTTTCGATGCGCGGAAGACCCACGCGCCGGATCTGCACGACGCCATTCTCAAGAGTGGCTACAAGCCGGCGCCGGTGGCGGACTTGTAGCCGATTCGCTCTGCGAATCGTCGGGATCAGGCCTGGCTTTTTGAGGAGCTCGTGTCTGGTTCGTCACTGCGTTTGTCATCCTGAGGTCGCATTCGCGACCGAGGGCCCTCACAAGCGTCCGACAGAGCGATGATTTCAGAAAACGCGTGCGCC
>JBEEGY010000362.1:0-4731 GCA_041167145.1 Verrucomicrobiota bacterium | reverse complement strand
GCCGCTCATTTTCCCCGCAAGGGATCCGAGAAGGACGAACTCCCCGACGAGGTCGTCGAAGGCTGAACACGCGTGCGCACGGAACATAGACCTCCAGTCTGTGCGCCCAGCGGAGTTGTACTCCGCTGAATCTGGTAAGCAGCGGACATCATGTACGCTGGCCACACAGGCCAAAGGCCGATGTTCCAATGCTCCGGGCTGAGTTGCACTCCGCTGAATCCGAAACAGCGGACAGAATGCCCGCTGGGCGCACAGCCCAGGAGGGCTATGTTCCTACTTGCAAAAGCGCTCTCTTGGTCTTTATTCCCCGTTCGCAGCGAGTTTTTTAGAATCGCGCCGTTGGTCCCTGGGCTTCCGTTGCTAACGCGAAGCCGCACTCGTCAGGGGAAACCCGGCGATAGGAATTGAAGATTTAAGATTTCAGATTTTCGATTTACAGCAGTTTTGTTCCCTAAACGGACGCCTGCTCAATCGCAGATCGGCAATCGACAATCGCAAATAAAATATGCCAGTTCGTTACGGTCGTTTTGAAATGCCGAAGACTCTCATCAAAGACGAGAGCACAGCCACAGAAACCTACGCCAAATTCGTGGCCGAGCCGTTTGAAGCGGGCTACGGCCACACGGTGGGGAATTCACTTCGCCGGGTCCTGCTTTCCTCGCTGGAAGGCGCCGCGATTACGTCGGTGAAAATCACCGGAGCGCAACACGAGTTCGCCACTCTGCCCGGCGTGGTCGAGGACGTGACCGATATCGTTCTCAATTTGAAGCGTGTGAAATTTAAGGCCGCCGATCATGAAGCGAAGAAGCTCTCTCTGACCGTAAACAAGGAAGGTGAAGTCAGGGCCGACGACATCCAGGTCGTCCAAGGTTACGAAGTGCTCAATCCGAAGCAGGTCATCTGCACGCTCGACAAGAAGCACAAATTTGATGCCGAGCTCGAAGTCCGGGTCGGACGCGGTTTTGCAACGGGCGATGAGAACAAACGCCCCGATCAACCGATAGGTGTGATTCCGATCGATTCGATTTTCTCACCGGTGACGCGAGTGAAATATGCCGTGGAAAACACGCGCGTAGGCCAGCGCACCGATTACGACAAACTCATCTTGGAAGTCTGGACCGATGGACGATTGACCCCGGATGACGCGTTGCTCCAGTCGTCCGCCATCCTTCGTCATCACCTCGATGTGTTCGTGAACTTCAATGAAGACGTGATCGAATTCGACGAGACTCCGGCGGGTGTGAGCGAAGAGAACATGAAGCTGAAGAAGCTGCTGACCATGAGCGTGAACGAAATCGAGCTCAGCGTGCGCGCGGCCAATTGCTTGAACAACGCGAACATTACCACGGTCGGCCAACTGGCGCAGAAAACGGAGGGCGAGATGCTCAAGTATCGAAACTTCGGCAAGAAATCGCTCAACGAAATCAAGGACAAGCTGCAACAGCTCGGCCTGGGTCTGGGGATGAAATTCGAGACCGGAATGGTCGACATGCCGGCCAGCGTCGTCGAAGGTGCCGGCCCGAATGGCGCCGGTGCTGCGGTCTAATCAGCAAACCACGCGGCCAGATCGACCATGAGACATCAGAAAAAAACCGTCAGGCTTGGCCGCACGGCCGAGCATCGAAAGGCGCTGCTCGCCAACCAGGTTTGCAGTCTAATCGAGCATCAGCGCATCAAAACGACATTGGCCAAGGCGAAAGCGGTCCGGCCCCTCGCAGAAAAGATGGTGACGCTCGGCAAAAAGGGTTCGTTGCACGCACGACGGACGGCGCTCGCAGTTCTACGGCAGAAGAATTCGGTCAAGAAATTGTTCGATGAAATCGCGCCCAGATCGACAACTCGAAATGGGGGTTACACGCGCATTGTGAAACTCGGTCAGCGCAAAAGCGATTCCGCCTCCATGGCCTTTATCGAATGGGTTGACGCGCTCATTGTGGAGGAGAAACCCGCCACCGAAGAAAAACAAGCGAAGAAGAAAGACGCTGAACCGGCCGCAAAACGAAAAGAGCCCGAAGCCACGCCGGAACCGGCGCCGGCTGCGAAGAAAGAAGCGGTCGAAGAGCCGAAGCCGAAAAAGCGAAAATGGTTTGGTAAGAAATCTGGCGACGAAACGAAATAATTCGCGCGCGAATACGTCGAAAATCGACAAGTAAGCGTTAGAAAATCTTGCGACTGGAGCCGTCCCAAAAACGGAACGGCTGATTCCCAGTCGCGGAACATTCTCGCACTTGGTTCATGGAACCAGGTGATCCTAATCGCCTGATCTCAAGCGACTTGCGCTTACATATTCTTGCGTGGCACGGTGGGTGCATAAGGGTTGGCGTCAACCAACAAACTTATGAAAACATTCGAATCTACTTACGCTCTCCTGATCCGTTCTGAAGAAAAGAACCGAAGCCGGCTGGAAATTCTCGTTTACGCATTGTTCATCCTCAGCGCGGTGTTCTCGATCTGGCAGTTTGTGCATCAACCAAATACGTTGCCGCTCAATTCGATCAACACTTCGACGGCTGTGACGTGTGAGACGCTTGTGCGAAGCTGATCGCTGAAGAACTCAACGCACGCGGGTCGCGTGTGTGATGGGTAACGAGCGCAAGAGATGCACGCAATCTGGTCCGACCTTCGCTACGCCGTCCGCACATTGGCGAAGCAGCCGGCCTTCACTTTCGTCGCGGTCTTAACGCTCGCGCTGGGGATTGGCGCGAACACGGCTATCTTTAGCGTAATCAATGCCGTTCTATTGCGGCCGCTTCCATATCCCGCCGCCGATCGGATCATGGTTTTGAATGAATCGTCCGGCCCGGGCCAGGATTTTTCCGTCGCGCTGCCCAACTATCTCGATTGGCAACGCGACAACACCGTTTTCGAGCATCTTGCTGTGACTCGGCGCGAGTCGCGTAATCTCAGTGGTATTCCCGGCCGCCAGGCGGAGCGAATCTCGTCCGCTTATGTCACCGAAAATTTTTTCAAAGTCATCGGGCTCTCGCCTGAACTTGGGCGCACCTTTACTGAAGATGAAGAAAAACGCGGTGGTCCGCTCGCCGTTGTTATCAGCGATCGGCTTTGGCAACGGGCCTTCGGTCGCGACCCTGCTGTGTTGGGTCGTGCCATAACGCTTCACAATCAGAGTTTCACCGTCATCGGGGTGATGCCGCCACAGATGACATCACCGCAGGAAACCGACGCCTGGTTTCCATTCACGCGGCGCATCGTCCCGGTGTGGCAGGACCGTAATATTCATCCCATGTTGTTTGTTTGGGGCCGATTAAAACCCGGCGTGACTTTGGAACAGGCGCGTAGCGAAATGAAAACAATCGCGGCGCGGCTCGAAAAAGAATATCCCGCCACCAACACCCAGACGACCGTCGTCGTCACGCCGCTCCTGGAGAATCTGGTTGGGAAATACCGCACCAATCTTGGTCTGCTTCTCGGTGCGGTCGGACTCGTCTTGCTCATCGCTTGCGCAAATCTCGCCAGTTTGTTTGCCGCGCGCGGCGCCGCGCGCACGCGGGAATTTGCCATTCGCGCCGCGGTCGGGGCGACGCGCGGACAGATTGTTCGCCAGCTTCTTGTCGAAAGTTTTGTCGTTGCCGTGCTCGGAGGAGTCCTTGGTGTTTTTATTGCCATGTGGGTTCGCGATGCGCTCATAGCCTTGAGTCCGCAGGGCATATCGAGATTCCAGGAAGTTTCCTTTGATCTTCCCGTGCTCGGTTTTGCTTTCCTTCTCGCTTCTTTCACCAGCGTGCTTTTCGGGCTATGGCCAGCCTGGCAGAGCTCGCGCGCCGATGTTCAGCTCGCCTTGAAGGCCGGCTCGCATGGCAGTGGCGATGCGCCTTCGGCAAAACGCACGCGCGATTGGCTCGTCATCAGCGAAATCGCGCTTACTCTGACCCTCCTCATCGCGGCCGCGCTCGTTTTGAAAAGCTTTGCCGGGATCCAGTCACTTCAGCTTGGCTACGAACCGCGCGGATTGCTCACGGTTCGTTTCGAGCTTCCGTTCCAAAAATATTCCACACCGGACAAAGTCGTAAACTTTTCGCGGGCGCTTTTGGATAAGACACGTGCGCTTCCCGGTGTGCAAAGCGCCGGCATCGGTTCTAATTCGCCCCTCATGGGCGGGTGGCAGACTCCGTTTGTGCGAGAAGGCGCGCCGCAGCCTCCGCCGGGACAGGGACCGAGTGTCGATATCGAAGTGATCGCCGGCGATTATTTTTCCACCTTCAAGGCACCGCTGCTGCGTGGCCGAACGTTCAACGACGGAGACACCATGAATTCTTCACGCGTCATCGTGATCGATCAGGATGTCGCCGAGCGGTATTTCCCTGGGGAAGATCCGATCGGTAAACGCCTTTCCATCGACGCCGGCAACGACGACGAAGGCGCTCAACTCCACGAAATCATCGGCATCGTCGCGCGCATGAGGTTTCATGGCTTCGATGAGGTGGCGCCCATGCCGGTCATTTATTTTTCGCAGGCGCAAGCGCAACGGACTTCGCTTGTCCTTTTCGTCCGAGCGGGATCGGGTCTCAAGTTGCTCGAGAAGCCGATCCGCGAGATCGTCACTTCCATCGATCCGGCCCAGCCTGTGTTTGAAGTGCGCACCATGCTCGATCGGGTCCAGGAAACTTGGGCCACACAACGTCTCCTCAGCTTTCTACTTTCGATTTTCGCCGGCCTTGCTCTTCTTCTGGCCACGATCGGTCTTTACGGACTTCTTGCTTACACAACTCT
>JBEEGY010000361.1:0-3451 GCA_041167145.1 Verrucomicrobiota bacterium | reverse complement strand
AGGTCGCCTTTCATCCCCAGCGTCGCGTAGGCGATATTCGTGCGATCGAGATAGTTCGCGACGTAAAGGAGAAAAAGAAACGGCAGGAGCCGCGCCGCGATACGAGTGCGCGCACTTGCCCCGGCGTCTATTTGCGCGGAAGCCATGTCTGCGCGCCTCATAGCTCCCTTCGAAACGCCTACAATTTGAATCCCACTCACCCGTGCGCGTCACTTTTGTTCTGGGGAGCGCACGCGCATCGCGTGCTGGCGGTGGCGCCTCGCCATCGCGAACTTTTCTTTAATAATAAAGATTTCGGCGAGGCGCCGAAATCGGCACGCGAGGCGCGTGCGCTCCCCAGAGCTGCAAAGCCGTGCTAAACCATCGGACGAAATCGTCCGACCACTTCCTGCAAGCGGCCGGTGATCTGACCGAGCGAGCAAACTTCGACGGCTTCGAGGAGCGCCGGGAAACAATTTTCGCCGCGTTCGACTACATCGGTAAGCTTGGCGAGAGCGCGTTTCGCTTTCTCGGCGTTCTTCTTTTTGAACTTGGTTAGCCGATCGATTTGCAACTGCTGCTTCGAGCGCGGTGTGCGCACCAATTTCACTTCGGGCGCGTCCTCGTCCCCGTTGCGATATTTGTTCAGCGCAATGATCGGGCGCGTGCCGTTGTAAATCTGCTGCTCGTAACGATGCGCGGCGTTTTGAATCTGGCTCCGTTGATAACGATTCTCGACGGCGGCGAGCACACCCCCCATTTTTTCAATCTCGCGGAACTCTTCCAGAATCGCGGCTTCGACTGCGCGTTCGACCGCTTTCATACCGGGCGAACCGCTCAGCATATTCATGGTGTGTTTGAAGATGCCGGATTCCTCGAGCAAGATCGCCTGCCCATGCGCGGCGAGACGGATCCACTCGTCGCTCGGCGTCGTGAACGGTTCGTCCGCACTGTTGGAATGCGACGAGTTCGTTGCATTCATGTAAGCCAGCATCAACTCGGCGGCGGTGCGCGTGAGGTTGTTCTTGAATTCTGCTGCGACAAGCGAGCGCCCGCTCGTTTGCGTATGCAGTTTGAACATTTGCCCGCGCGGCCCGGCGCCAAACGCGTCGCGCATTCCGATCGCCCAGATTCTGCGCGAAACACGGGACAGCGCGATGTATTCAACATCCAGCCCGCAATCGAGGAAGAACGAAAGACGCGGACCGAATTGATCGAGCGGAATTCCGCGAGCAGCGAACATCTCCGCATACGCAAAACCGTTCGACAATGTGTAAGCGGCTTGTTGCACGGGCGTCGAGCCGGCTTCGCCAATGTGATAGCCGCTGATCGAGATCGGATACCAGCGCGGCATTTCGCGCGTGGTGAACTCGACCATGTCGGTGAGGAAACGCAGCGACGCTTCCGTCGGGAAAATCGTTTCGTTCTGCGCCTGGACCTCTTTGAAAATATCGGCCTGAACCGTGCCGCGCAATTTCGGAACCACGGATTTGCCGAACCGGCGCTTCGCGGCTGCGATATACATCGCCATGATAATCGGCGCCGGTCCGCTGATGGTCATGGACGCGGAAAAAGTCGGCGCGCCCAAATCGAACCCGTCATAAAGGCGGACCATGTCTTCGACCGTATCGATCGCGACGCCGCCCTCGCCAATTTTTCCAAACACGCCATCGGCGTCGCTGTCGATTCCGTAAAGAGTCGGCCCATCGAAGGCGGTGCTGAGACGGTGGGTGCGCTGATGCGCGGTGAGATAATGAAAACGTTCGTTCGTGTCTTCCGCGAGCATGAAGCCGGAAAACAATCGCGTTGGCTCTTCCGCTTGCGGAACCTTCTTGTCGATCTTTCCGTTTTTGGAACCGCCGTTCTTGCCGTGGCCGCTTTTCCCAAAACTTCCTTCTTCAATTTCGCGCACCGGCTCGAGATACATCTCGCGATACGCGCCGTTCAAATACGGAAATTCTCCCGGCAGTCCTTCGCCAAAGAGATAGCGCGCAATTTCGCCCGGCTCATCGATCTCCGGCAATGCGAGACGCGGAAGCTCCAAACCAGTGGGAGCGCGGCTAGTCGGAATTTTCGCTTTCACGTCATTCCAGCGGCCAAGTAGATCGCGTCCAAATTTTTCGTCCGTCCGAGCGCGCTTTACCTGATCGAGAACGAACTTGTTATACTTCTCCACCGACTCAACAACTTGCCCGAGCTTACTCATAAACGTCCTTCCTATTCTGTCATTCCGAGCGGGGTCGCTTGCCACGCCGTAGCGCCGCGAAGGCGGGAGGAATCTCTAACTATTATCCGGCAGTGAGAGATGTCTCGACTTCGCTCGACATGACAAACGTTGCTCATTTCTTTCGCCTCCGTTGTAGAGGCGCGCGCCGCGGCGAGCGCCTGTTCTTAGATCCGGCACTCGCCGGGGCGAGCGCCGCTACATTTCCGTTGCCGGAAATTAAACCAAAGAGTTCGTCCACGCCAGGATCGCGATGACGCTTGGCCACGCTCGCAACCAACTGCTGCGCACGCTGGTTTTGGTCGAGGCGCCGCTCGATCTCCAAAATGGCGGCGCGGGCGCGCGCCTGATCGGTTTTGTTGACCACAACGATGTCGGCGAGGTCAAGCATGACGATCTTCTGCAATTGCAAGCGCGCGCCGTAGTCCGGATTCATGACCAACACCGTTTGATCGACAAGTCCATTCTTTTGGAACGGCATGGCTTCCTGCCCGGTTCCGACTGTTTCGATAATGACGTAATCAAAACCGGCTTGGATGAGTTCGCGCAAACATCCTTCAGTCGCGGGCGAAAGACCACCAGCTTGTCCGCGCGTCGCCATACTCCGCATAAAAACGCGATCGTTCTGTGAATTGATCATGGTGGCGCGATCGCCCAGCAAAGCGCCCTCACCCACCACGCTCGGATCGTGCGACAAAATGGCGATCCGCGCTTTCGGGTCCTGCAGGAGAAAACGCAAAACGAGTTCGTCGATCAGCGTCGTCTTTCCTGCACCGCCGGGGCCGGTGAAACCGATGACTTTTGAATTTCGGATTTCGGATTTCGGATTTCGGATTTTCTTGCCGCGGCCGGCTGCGTCTTCCACTTCTGTGAGTCTTCGGGCCAGCGCGATATCGCGCGTCTTTGCATGCGATCGCTTCTTGCGCGGCTTGCCGTAGTTTTCCTTTACATAATTGGCCATTTCGGCAAGCGACGTGCCGGCGAAGAAAATCTTCTCCACGCCTTTGCGTTCCATGGCCGCGGCATCGGCGTGCGTAATCGTTCCGCCGCCACCACCGAAAACCTTGATGTCGTCGGCACCCTCCTTCTTCAGCTGCTTCACGACGTCGGCGAAAAACTCGATGTGGCCGCCGTTGTAACTCGAAATGCCGATGGCCGCGACGTCCTCCTGAATGGCGGCGCGGACGATATCGCCGACGTAACGATGAAATCCGAGATAAACGACTTCGATTCCGTGCCGGATGAATT
>JBEEGY010000360.1:0-5450 GCA_041167145.1 Verrucomicrobiota bacterium | reverse complement strand
CAATCGAACGCCGCGTCTGCGATCCGCATGTCGTCCGTGGCAATGATCACGGAATCCAAGCTCTTAGCCCGGCAACAGCGTTCCCAAACGCGCCGAAGCAACGGTTTACCGGCAATCGGATGAAGCGACTTGCCGGGAAAGCGCGTTGAGGCCCAGCGTGCGGGAATTATTCCAACCGCCTTATTCATTCGTCATCTTTCTAACTATCTCAGAACATAATCAGCATGTCATCCTGAGCGAAGCGAAGGACCTCTCACCGGTTGTTGAATCACGCACACGACAAATGTGTACCGCAAAGGCAATTGTGAGGTCCCTCACTCCGTTCGGGATGACAGCGTGGTTATAACGCTGCACATAAAATCATATCTGTCGCTTCGGTTAGATCGCGTGCCGTCAAATCGGCCAGACGTTCATCGGTTTCTTTTCCATAGCCGGTGCGAACGAGGATGGTTTTTACCTCTGCGCTGCGTCCGCATTCCAGATCGCTTCTTTTATCGCCGATGAAGTAAGACCGGGAAAGATCGACCTGATGCTCTCGCGCCGCGTGGAAAACCATTTCCGGCGATCCCTTCCGGCATTTACAGCCGGCGTCGGGCAAATGCGGACAGAAGTAAGTCGCGTCAATTAAACCATCGCCGGTCTGCCGCACCACCTCATGCTCGACCTCGCGATATTGTTTTTCCGTGAAATAGCCGCGCGCGATTCCGCTCTGGTTCGTGATGACGATTAATTTGAAACCTTTGTCTTTGAGTTTTTTCAGCGCGGTCGAGACACCGTCGAGAACACGAACGTTCTTCGGATCCCCGCAGTAGTCGACGTCCTCCATGAGAGTGCCGTCTCGATCGAGAAAAACGGCCGGCGACAATTGCTCAGACACGCGGCGAATCCTCACGAAGACTTGAGAGAAGCTCGTCGCGTGTGACCGTGGCGGTGCCAAGTTTGCCGACCACCACCGCGCTGCCGTAATTGGCCATTTCAGCCGCTTCGATCGGGGTCGCATCGCAACAGAGCGCGAGCGTGAAGAGCGCGATGGCGGTGTCTCCCGCGCCCGAGACATCAAAGACCTGCCGCGCTTTGGTCGGAATATGATGCGGCGCTGCATTTTTTTGAAAAAGCATCATGCCCTCTTCGCCGAGAGTAATAAGCAGATATTGCATGTCCCATTTCTTGAGCAGAGCCGTCCCAGCCTGGGCAAGATCCACATCTTCCTTTGGAGATTTGGCCGCATCGCGCAAGGGAAGGCCGGCGGCGTGAAACGCCTCGGAGCGGTTCGGCGTCGCGGCAGTAATCCCCGGCCAATCGATCAAATGCCTCGGATTCGGGTCGGCCGTGACGATTTTCTCTGCAGCCCGCGCGTCCCGCGCAATTTGGGCGACCAACTCGCTGCTCAGGAAGCCTTTACCGTAATCCTCGAAGATGATGGCGTCGATCTGGGCAAGTTGATCGCGAACCACGCGCACGATCTTGGCGACTAGTTCTGGAGAGGGAGAGGCGATTTTCTCGCGGTCTACCCGCACGACCTGCTGGTTTTGCGCGATAATGCGCGTTTTGACGATCGTGCGAAAGGTGACGTCCTCGATTGAATGAGAGATGTCGATCCTCTCCTCGACCAACAAACCTCGCAGTTGTTGTCCGCTCTGATCTTTCCCGATCATGCCCATAACGGCGACACCTTCGGTGAATTCGCGCAGGTTGCGCGCGACATTAGCCGCTCCGCCCGGATAGAAAGATTCGCCGGTCACTTCCACTACGGGCACCGGGGCCTCCGGGGAGATGCGCCCAACCTTCCCCCAAACGAACTCGTCCAGCATCAAATCCCCAATGACCAGAATGCGTTTGGAGGATGCGCCCTGAAGAATTTGCTGGAGTCGGTCGGGTTTCATGAGAGAGATCGATGCCGCCAGAGATTGGGTTTTGTGCGATTCAAAGGTGACAAAATGTGATGCTCGGTAATTGTGTGAAGCTAAGGTTCTGCTTAAAGTTGCTCCATTAATCCTGAATACGAAGGCGAAATCAACAGTCGAAGCTTCCCGATGATTCCGTTTGCCCGATATCTTAAATATAGTGCCGTCGCCCTAATCGCTTTGTCAATCTGCGCCCGGGCTGCGCAAGCGCCCCAGCATATCGACGTAAAACAGTTGTCGAAAAAGGTGGAGGACGTGGTCGTGCCACTCCCCAACGAAGTCTTCGGCGCCCTCAACAAACTCGGGCCCGTCAATTGGCGGGAATATGTCCGAACCGACAAGGGCAGTAATTTCACCGAGCGGCCGCGGATCGCGTTGCTGCTGGGCACGGTCATCGCGGACGGTTTCATCGCGGTCCAGGCGGAGGACGCGCCGGCGGTGAAGGACATCGGACAACGCGTCCAGGCGTTGGCGAGAGGAATTGGCGTCGAACGTTCCATCACCCAGCACGCCAAGGCGATCATCGAAGCGGCGGACAAGCGCAAATGGGAGAGCGTTCGTCAGGAACTCGATCGCACGCAGAACAGCGTGCAAACAGCGATGAACGAGGTGCACGATGAGAAGCTTTCGCAGCTCGTCAGTCTCGGGGGTTGGCTGCGCGGCACGGAAGTGTTGACCGCGGTTGTGACAAAGCACTATTCGATCGAAGGCGCTGAGTTGCTGCATCAACCCGATCTTTTGGCTTATTTTCAGGCGCGACTCCAGGCGATGCCGGAGCACAATATTCCGCTGCTCCAGGACATCCAGGGAGCGCTGGTCCAGGTTCGTCCCTTGATCGAGGTCGGAGCGGCTAAGATTTCGGCGGATTCTGTCAAAAAGATTAATGATATCACGGCTCGTTTAGACGCAGCCATCGTGACGAAGCCGCAATAAATGGAAGCAATGGACAAAAAGTTAAAGCCTTTGAGCGGCGCGATGGTTATCGCCGTTTTGATTTCCGTCGCAACCACGGTCGCAGGATCGGTTGACGATGCGCAATCATTCGCGCTGCAAGCGGCTGAGCCTTACGTGAAGGAAGGATTTCAGGTCCGCGAGGATTACTGGGGCGGCGATCTTGGCGTCGGTGAGAAGAAAGCGGTCCGGCAACAGTTATTCAAAGGAAACGAATATTGGTTCTGGCTGGGCACGGAAGTGGAACGAGCGAAGATTTCCGTGCACGTCTACGACGCGGAAGGCAAACTGGCGGAGCAGCCCGATGGTTGGGAGAAAGGCCACTTCGCCGCCGCTCACATTATTCCGAAAACGACCGGAAGTTATTTCATAATCGTGGCCGTAGAGCAATCGCCGGAAGAGCGCACGCATTGGGCGCTGGTTTACGGCTTCCGTTAACGAGTCGATGTCGACCTTGCAAACAAGGAAGGGCGATCTCCAGATCGCCCCGGCGGCTTCCAAAGCGCCGCTCCTTGGTTTATGACTGAAACACGCACCTTGCAATTTGAGAGCCCGCGCGCGTTGCAATCGCTTTACGCGAATGATCTTAAGAATTTGAAGACGCTGGAGGATTCGCTCGGGGTGAAAGTCACG
Organism: Verrucomicrobiota bacterium; assembly: GCA_041167145.1. GTDB lineage: Bacteria > Verrucomicrobiota > Verrucomicrobiia > Chthoniobacterales > UBA10450 > Palsa-1382. Next base: position 1,962 of record JBEEGY010000360.1, on the reverse strand, counting down.
ACGCGCGAAGGCTGGGTGAAGCTGGAAGGGGAACCGGCCAGGATCGACAAGGCGCAACGCGTGTTCGATCAACTCGAGCAAGCGCGGCAGAAAGGCGTCGATATTCACAAACACGAATTCAATTACGCTCTTAGTTCCGTGAACGAAGCGCGCGAGGAAACCCTGGGCGATCTCGCGTCGATCAAGATCGCAACCTCCCCGCGACGATCGCCCATTGTTCCGCGATCGTCCGGGCAACGCGATTATGTCGAGGCCATCCAGAAACACGACATCGTGCTTGGAATCGGGCCGGCTGGCACGGGTAAGACCTATCTCGCGGTGGCGATGGCGGTGGCGGCCTTAAAAAAAGAGCAGGTCTCGAAAATTATTCTAACGAGGCCGGCGGTGGAAGCGGGCGAAGCGCTTGGATTTTTGCCGGGCGATCTTCAGGAAAAAATTACGCCCTATCTCCGTCCGCTTTACGATGCGCTGCGCGACATGCTCGATGCCGATGAGATCGAGCGATTGGTCGCGCGGCAAATAATCGAGATCGCGCCGCTCGCTTACATGCGCGGACGCACTTTGAGCAACGCCTTCGTTATCCTCGACGAAGCCCAAAACACAACCACCGAACAAATGTTCATGCTTTTAACTCGAATGGGGCCGCATTCAAAATGCGTGGTGACGGGCGACGTCACCCAAATCGATTTGCCGCCGAACAAGCGTTCCGGTCTCGTCGAGGCGCTGCAAGCGCTCAAAAATACGCCGGGGATTTCCGTCGTGTATTTCAACGAGCGCGATGTGGTACGCCATGAGCTGGTTCGATCAATCATCAATGCGTACCAACGGTATCGCTCGCCCGACAATTCGGCTTCAGGCTAAGATCAACATGTTCGATTTTCTCAGACGCAGTCGGCTCGTTAGACGCGGTCTTGCTTCACGCAAGACGCGGCGTCGGCGCACGCGCAACGAATTGCTGCGCAATCTTGAATATTCGCCGGTGGTTAAAGTCCTGCTGTTCGCCGCATTCATCGCCGGCCTCGCCTTTCTGATTTTCAGCGGCCAGCAACCCGAGCCGACGAAAAATTTCATCATCGCCTTGCTCTTTTTTGCCACCGCGCTCACGCAACTTTGGCTCAATCAACCGCTGACGTTTTCGCAAAGCTCCCGCATTCTTTTGGTCTTCGGAGTTATTTTTGTGCAACTGGCCGCGACGAAAGTCATCCTCGTTTTGTGCAACAGCGGCACATTCAAATTCCTCACCCCCGAGATGGGACCTCTTATCGCACCCTACGCGTTCGCGCCGCTCGTTCTCAGCGTTTTGCTTGGACGCGTTCATGGTTTGTTTGCCGCGGTCTTTGTAAGTCTCTGGGGCAGCATTCTGTTTGGGAAAATCGACGCGCCGCTGCTGGTTTGCGGTTTAATTAGCGGATTCACCGCTGTCTATCTCACGCTCCAGGTGCGCCGCCGCAGCAAACTCGTCCGCGCCGGTTTCGGCGTCGGCCTCGCCATCTGGCTGCTCGCGCTCACCTTTGGTTTGATCGGTCCGATCAACTTGTTTCCGCCCATGGCTAATGATTGGGCCATGATCGGATTGCAAAGCGCCTACGCCATCGGCAATGGAATTGTCACCGCCATGTTGGTCGGCGGCGCGCTGCCGATCCTCGAACATCTGTTTCAGATCACGACCGACATATCGTGGCTGGAAGGGTCCGATCTCAATCATCCGTTGCTCCGCCGCATGACGATCGAAGCACCCGGCACATATCACCACAGCCTTGTCGTGGCCAATCTGGCCGAGGCCGCGGCCGAAGGTATCGGTGCGAACGCGACGCTTTGCCGTGTCTGTTCGTATTTTCACGACATCGGCAAACTGGTGAAACCGGAATATTTCACCGAGAACATGAACTTCGAGCGCAACCCGCACGACGATCTCGCCCCGACCATGAGCGCGCTCATCATCCTCGCGCACGTGAAAGAGGG
>JBEEGY010000359.1:0-6562 GCA_041167145.1 Verrucomicrobiota bacterium | reverse complement strand
GTCGATCTTAGGGCAAATAGCAGTTGATTGTCGATTTTGGATTTCGGACTAATTTCGAAGCCGTGCCACAGTTTGCATATCGAGCGCCCGCCTTCGCAAAGGCTTCCGCCTACGCCCGGCTCCGGCGAGACATGACGGCGCGGCAGGATATCCGATTTCGCATTTCGCATTTCGCATTTGGAATTACTCTCTGACGCGATGCCACAGTTTGCTTATCGGGCGCGAAATGCGCAGGGAGGTCTGGTCGAGGGCGTGCTCAATTGCGCGGATCGCGCGGTTGCCATTCGGCAAATCGAGCAGCTGCAATGCATCCCGATCAAGATTGAAGCGGTCCTAAGCGGATCGGAAACGCCGGCGAAAAGTCAAAAATCGACCCGCCTTCGTCCCGCGATTGCGGGACTACGGCGCGGCCAGCCCGCCTTCGCGCCGGTGAGCGGGACAACCACGACGCCGGCGAGAACGACTGCGACACAGAATTTAAGAATACCGCACGGGCAGTTGCTCGTTTTCACAGAGCAACTGGGCCACTTGCTCAAAGCGGGAATGACCCTCGACGAGGGATTGTCGATCCTGGAAAAGCGTCTCAAGCAACCGCGCCTGCAACAGATGACGCGGACGCTGCATCAGGCGCTGGTCGATGGGCGCAGTTTTTCGCAAGCGCTGCGCGATTTTCCGCGAATCTTTCCGCCGCTTTACGTAAACATGGTGGCGGCTGGCGAAGCCAGTGGCGCGTTACCGCAAATCCTGCTGCGCCTGGTTAGCCATTTGATGCAGGCGAAGAACCTGCGCGACCGCGTTCAGCAAGCGCTGATTTATCCAGCCTTCCTCGCCTTTGCCGGTGTGGGCTTGATCGTGGTCTTCATCGTTTACATGGTTCCGCAATTAACCGGTTTCATGGCGCAGACCGGCGGTGCGCTTCCGTTGCCCACTCGCATTCTATTGCAGCTTCATCACATCATCACCGGGTATTGGTGGGTCGCAGCACTTGTTGTCGTCGGGGCAATCCTTGGCTTTCGCGCTTTGGTCCGCCACGAGGAAGGGCGCATATCGTGGGACAGATTTCGTCTGGTCGTCCCAGGTTACGGACGAATCATTCGGCATCGTTATTATGCGCAGTTTGCGCGCACGCTCGGGACGCTCATGGAAAATGGAGTTCCGTTGCTGCGTGCGCTTGACCTCGTCGCGGAGATCGCCGCGAACAAGTTTCTTGAGGCGAAATTGGTGGAAGTGCGCCGCGCGGTGGTTGATGGCGCAAATTTGTCGGCCGCGTTACAGGCGCAGGATCTGTTTCCAGATCTGTTTACGGACATGATGTCGGTGGGCGAGCAGACCGGGCATTTCGCGGAAACGATGCAGATCATCGCCGATGTTTATGAGCGCGAACTCGATCGCACGGTCGCGATCGTATCCCAATTGATCCCGCCGGTCATTATCGTGCTGATTGCGATTGTGGTTGGGTTTGTCGTTTACAGCATTCTTTCAGCGGTGTTCGAGATGACACATAGCTTGCAGTTACGCCCGCACTGAGATACGCTGAGCACGATTTACATGCTCCTTCGCATCGTTGCGTTCGTATTTTTCCTAGGCGCAACATCCCCTGGCCACGCGCAGGAGGCCGTGACAGGTTCCCTGCCGTGGCAAAGCAAAGCGGCCATCGCGAAATCGAAAGCGCCGGAAAGCGCGTGGCTCGATTTGCGACAGAACGCGCCCGGACATTCGACCGCGCAAAGCGCGCCGGACTGGGTGGAAAGTGTGGCCATGGTTCCTGGCCCCACAACCGCTGAGGGCAACGTAAAGAGCGTTTTCCGCATCCGCGTGGCGCGGCCAGCCGAAGAATATGCCGTGTTGTTTTTCCGTTTGTTCTTCGACGACAAATCGGACGCGCAACCGGAACTAGTGGCGTGGGATGAATCCGGCACCCAGGTTTTGCGTTCCGGGCCATTAGGTTCAGGGATCGATGTGGCCAGCTCCGATTCGGTCATGATCCCGATGAACGGAATCTCGACGATCGACATCGAGGTTCCAGGCGATGGCATAACCATACGTGGCGCGTACCTCGATTGGATGACAAGCAGCGAAGTCGTGCGTCCGCTCAGCACCGAACATCGAGACGTCATTGCGCAGCCGTTCTCGGAAACACCGCCGTTACGCGCGCCGGTCAAAGACATCGAAAAATTTGGCGCAGTCACGGCGACGCTCTCGCCCGACACGATCCGCATCGGACCCGCCATGGAACAAGGCGCAGCGTTTCAGTTCGGTATTGAATCGCAACCGCTGCTCGCCCTCCTGACTTTCGAAGTTGCCGCCGCGCACGTTGATGCATCCCCGGAAGTTTACGTTAACGGCGAGAACATTGGGCCGGCGACGCTGGCTTTGCCGGAGCTGGCCGATCCCGCTTATCGCGGCGAAATGGAATCGCTTGTCCGGAAAATGCGTTTTCAATACACCGGTTGGTTACGCGCCCAGAAGATTGTTCCCACGGCGAATTTGAAAGTCGGCACAAACGACATCATTATATTGGCCGGCTCGGGAACATCGACATCGGCGATTCGCGGAACACAGATCCAGTTGAAATACCTGTGGGAGAAATCCGATTACTTGCTCAAGACAGGCGCTAATTGATGAAAAGAAAACAACAAGGCTTCACGCTTCTCGAGATCATGCTCGTGGTCACGATTATCGCGCTTTTGCTTGGGGCCGCGATCTACAAAATGGCGCCGGCGGTTGACGTTGCCAAAAGCACGCGCACCCAGGCCGACATTCAGGGAATTCGAACGATGCTGCTGGCTTATTCCGGTCGAAACGGTTTTTACCCCACGACCGAGCAAGGATTGAAGGCCCTGGTCGTGAGACCGGAAACCGAACCGATTCCCACGAGCTGGTCGCGACTCCTGGACGAGGTTCCGAAGGATGCGTGGGGCTCAGAGTATGTCTATCGTTGTCCCGGCACAAAGAATCCGAGCGGTTACGATCTCTATTCCGCCGGGCCCGATCGTATTCCGGACACGGCCGACGACGATTGGGGCGGGCACTGAGCGAAGCGCGGCGCTGACGAGCGTCAGCTTTCCGGCATATCGTTAGGCTGCGGCGGCGGAGTCACGGCTTGGGCCGGGGCGGCGGGATTTTTCTGGATCACACCGCGGACCCGCTGATTCGGAATTGATGGAATTGGGGCCGGCTTGGGGAAATTTGTTTGACCAGGTGTGGCACCGCCAGGCTGAACAATTCCGGCGGGAGTTGGAACATTGGGAACAGCGGGCGCGTTCGGTGCGTTCGATGCCGGTTGCGCCAACAACGCTTGATTGAAACTGAGCGTCGCGAATTTTCCGTCCTTGCTGATTGTCACTTTAGTCGCGCCGACTCTCTCCGACCATTCGATATTAGCGATGCCGTAACCGTCCATCGGTTCTTTCGTCGTAAGGTATTTCTTGAAGTTCTTGTCCGCGCTGGAGGCGATTGTGACGAGGTCGCCGTCTGACGATTTCGCGGCATTGGCCACATAGAGATCTTTTGCGAAATCTGGCGTGGCCGCCGGCATAGCCACCGCCGTCGCGACGGCGAAGGGCGAGCGATCCATCATCGCCTGGTAACGATCGAAATTGAAACGCTTTGGAACATCGTCGGCGTTGCTCGTGGCCGCCGCGATCAAGGACAAGATCGACATGTATATTTGCGCGCGTTTCAAAATCATTTCCTTTTCTGCGCCGGGGCGAACCACTTCGCGATTTTAAATTTCCCCCGCATCATGGTGGGATCGCTCCCGTCGATGACCAGGTTAACACTCTCGAAAACAACAAATGCATCCGGCTGCTGGACTTCGTAAAGAAAATGCACGAGCGGCGGCCAGGGGCTTTTCGTGTCAATGGACGCAAAAACGCTTTGATGATTGGGCGTTGTTTCACCGGAACCAATAGCGGGATTTTCGATCAGGATGTTGTGCTTGCCGGCAATTTGCTTGAGCTGATCGAGAAAGGTCGAGGCTTCCGCTGGATTTTTCAACTCGGGCAAATGCTGCTGGAGCCATTGATCGCGTTTCGTCCAAAAGTTTTTATCGTTGAGAAAAACAGATTGCTCCTTTCGCGCGGCACGGCGCGCGGCCAGTTCGCCGCGACTGCGTTTGGCTATGTTGAAGAGCCAGTTCCAAACAAACAGATTCAACAAAATAAAGATGGCGCCGGCCACGAGCAAGGAGAGCATGCGCTCGCGCCGGTTCATTCTTTCCCAGAAAGCGGGCAAGGTCATCGCGGTTTTCCCTCCAGGCGAAATTGCGCGCGATCGTTCGGCAGAATCCGCGGCGGCGTGGGCAAATCAAAGACAAACGCCTGCAAATCCGGGTTCTTTTTCACTTTATCGACGAACTGAAAGACCAGCGCCGCTGATTTCGCTTCGCCATCAATTGAAATCTGCCGGGCCGATTGATTGTAAGCCGTGATCCGAACGTCGGGTGAAGGCAGGCTCTTGGTAAGATGGAGCAGAATTTCGACCGGGTAATATCGCGGATCGATCGCCGGCGCCAAGGCTTTCCAATTCGCCGCGGCCGATCGGACGAATTCCGTTTTCGGCGCATCCATGGCAATGCGGCGACCGAGCCGGCCAATTTCAAAACGCATCAACCCCAGATAAATTAGAAAAAGCAAAAGGAGCGCGCCATACGCTCCGCCGATCCACATCAGACGTTTGCGCCATTCCGCCAGCCGCACGATTTGCGAACGGCGTGCGCGCCAGCTTTCCGGCAGCAAATTCAGCTTAACGTAAGCGGGCGGCAATTCGACACCCACGATTTCGGTCTGGCTGGAAAGAACACCCTGAACGGTGTCGCGTAGCGCGTAACAAGTTTCATCCAACAAAACATTCGGGAACGTTGCGTTAATTCCCTGCAATTCCGCGCTCAGCGCAATCTGCGGAAGTTCCATCCGCAAATTCTCCGGCTCGACGCCCTCGAACGTGCGCGTGAGGCTGATCTTTCCGTTTTCCGTCACGGCGGAGACGAGCGTTTCGCCTTCCGCGTAAATGAGGAGCGAGTTTCCCTGCGGCGCATGAGTGGCGGCGCGTTGCGCAGCATAAACGGTGACCTGGCGCGGAATCAGACCGCGGGCCAGCAACGGCGCGGCCAACTCGGCCAGTTGGTCGTTACGAACCGCCACCGCGGAAACAACGCTGTCCGTCTCGTTTTGTTCGATTACTTCGAAATCGGTCGTCACTTCCTCGAGCGAGAATGGCAGCGCCTTTTCAACCTGGATCCGCACCATCTCGGAAAATTCCGCTGGATCGGCCGTCGGTAAACGAAAACGTTGCGCCAGAACCGCGGAGAGAGGCAGCCCGAGGATAAAATCGTCCTCCGGCGTGAGCAACGGAATCGCTTCCTCGAGCGAGCTAAGCGCGCGCATATTCCAGGTCCCGTTGTTCTCGCCCACGCGCAACAGCGCCCAGCCGTGCGCGACAGGAATTATGAATATGGATGTCTTTGCCGTTTCGATATCAAAGCTCCTTCCACAAAACCAACTGAGGAATGGCGCCCGTCTTTCGCACAACCATTTGCACGGTCCGGGTGGCTTCGCCGGATTTTCCCACGCTCACGATCCGGAAAGAAGGATCTTTGAAGGTAACGAGCCCGGCAATTTCCTGAAACTGCTGCTCTGAAAAGCCGAACGCCGCGCGAATTTCTTCCTGGCCTTTAAACTGCACATCGTCCGACGTTCCATCGATTCCATCCGGACCGCGACGCATGGCCAAAAAACGATCGACCAGCGACTCCGTCATGCCCGGCAAAGCAAGCAGCACATCACGTGAAGCCCAGGTTAGATCGACCGGTCCGACGCTGTTGAGGGTGAACTCGTCATCCCACCCCGGCGCGGAAGTAAATTGCTCCCATCCTTTAACCTTCTTCAATTCATCGATTCGCGTGAGCAATGTGTTGGCCGGGCGGTAATCGCCCTCCCGTTCCGCGCCGTTCAAACGCACCAGATCGTCCGGGTCGACCCAATCGAGCAGACAATCGATCATCCGGTCGCGTTCATTAAGATCGATATGTTTGATCTCGAGATATTTTCGCAAAATCTCGAGACGCGCCGGATCTTCGCCGGCGACCAGCCAGTTCAAATTTAAACGGCCTCCTTCGCCGGTAATTCGAACTTCATAGCTTCCGCGCGGCGGAACGCGATGATTCAGGTTTGGCGAATCCGGCTTGATCTGTGGATGCAATGCAACTTCTGCGCCCGAACACGCCAATGCTTCTGCCTCCAGGATTCGATTGGCGCTGCCCGACAGTCTGAGGCGCGAGTCGATATCGAGTGCCCAGGTAATAATCAGGGCGCTCAACAGAAAAAGCGCCCACAACGCCAGCATCAACGCCGCGCCTCGCGGACGGGATAGTGGGGTCGATCTTTTTGGTAGGGCGAGACTCAGTCGAGCCGACGAGAACGAAATTGAATTCGACGGCCAAGATATGGGCATCTTCATAGCGGCGTTCGTCCAAGCGGTACAATTACTTCCCACGGCGCCGCTGTATCAGGTCTTGCCACGATAATTTTAACCAACCGGGGCAAGGTCACCGTGTCCGTCC
>JBEEGY010000358.1:0-3365 GCA_041167145.1 Verrucomicrobiota bacterium | reverse complement strand
GTCGCGAACGGCAAAGCAGACTCCGCCAGGATACGATCGAAACGGGGATCGTCCCGAAGGTCATCCCAGACCGGATTCAATTTCAAATCGCCATGGCTAAGAGCAAACGGCAGCTTCACCAGTTTGCCTAATTTCTCGAAAGCGCCATCACGATCTCCGGTCATAGCCAGCACTTGCGCGAGCCGCATCTCACACATTGGACCGGCCACTTCATCCACGCTCGGCGGAAGGATCTCGGCTGCTAGACGCGCATGACGAAGTGCCTCTTCACTCTGACCGAGCGCAGCCTCGGCGACCGATAGTTCGCCAAGGAGTTTGGGGTCATCTGGCCGCGGCCCGAGCGCAAGTAGTGCCGAGCGCTTCGCCTCCGCATTGGCCTGACGAGCCTCGTTTATCTTGCCTTCCGCATGAGCAACTGCTGCCAGGGTGAGCCAGAACTCCGGCATTGTCTTTGTTTCGTCGGTCGCCTTCGCGGTGAAGGCTTCGGCTCCGCCGTAATCTCTTTCTATCAAGTAGAGCCAGAGTCGCGCGGCTTGGTAATCCATGTCGTCCTTGTCCTGGATTGAATCGAGCGCGACACGCGCTTCGTCTACATTCCCCATAGCGAGTGCCGCTTCGTTCTTCACGAGCAAAAGCCCTCTCGGTTTTACTCCACGCAGGCGCGCAATGGCTGCGTTCGCAACGCGCTCCGAATCGCCGAATCGTCTCAACCCCGAATATGTCTGCACGAGACTGGTAGCGAGCGACGCATTCTGAGGATCAAGCTCAACCGCTTTTTCGCCGTTGCGAATCGATGCCTCAAATTGCCCCAAGCGGCGTTCGACCAAAGAAGCAAGGGTAAAGAACTCAACTTCATGAGACGCGGAAGAGGGGATACTCGATAATTCCTGCTCCGTCCGGCGGTAGTCGCCTAAGCCATGATAATAGTATCGAGCAAGAGCAAGGCGTGCTTCTTCGCGATTTGGCTCGAGCCGCAGCGCTGTTTCCGCTGCATCTTTCGCGGCAGCGAGATGCTGCGGCGAATGACCCTCTCCGAAACGGTACTCTAAGACGTAGATCTCATTCAGCAGGCAATAGGCCAGAGTGAACTTTGGATCGCGAGCGATCGCCCTGTTGACAAGGCTGACCGCTACATTCCAATTCTCGCGCGGCATCGTTGCACCTCCACTGCGGAAGGCGGCGCGGGCGCGAAGATAAAGATCGTAGGCTTGCAAATCCTGCGTGGGTTGCCTCCAAATCTCGGCCTTTTCGCCGGTGGAGAGGGTCGCTTTGAGTTGGGCTGCGATCGTCTGCGCGAGCTCGCTCTGGAGCGCGAAGATGTCCTCCAATTTGCGGTCGTATTGTTCCGCCCAAATCTGGGCGTCCGTCTGGGTGTCGATGAGCTGGGCGTTAATCCGCACGCGGTCGCCCGAAATCTGCACGCTACCCTCCAGCACGTTGGCAACGCTCAGGTCGCGCCCGATCTGCTTCATGTTTCTATTCTTGCCGCGGTAGGCTGCAACACCACTGCGGCTGATGACCTTCAGATCTCCCACTTTGCCGAGATCGGTCAGAATATTGTCCTGAACACCATCGGCAAAATATGAAGGAGAGTTGTTATCACTCAGGTTTTCGAAGGGCAGGACTGCAATACTTTTCCGGCTATCCGAGGCTGGTGCGCTGACTCCCAGCGTCTCGCGGACATTTTGTTGAGACCGACCCCGAAACGCGACCAGAACTCCGGCCAATACAATCACGACAGCCGCGCTCGCCAGGAGACGTAATCCATTTCGCTTGACCAGACACTTCGCGCGATAGCCAAGGGTGGGGTGACGCGCGAGAACCGGCTCTCGCGCGAGATGGCGGCGAATGTCACCCGCGAGATCTGTTACTGTGGCATAACGCATCCCGGGTTCCTTGCGCATCGCGAACAGGACGATCGCGTCAAGATCACCGCGCAACAGCCGTGCGGTTTGCGCATCGGAAGCAACCGTGCTGGGCGCCGCCGGAACTTGCTCACCTACCACTAAGGCCAGTTCCTCACGCGTGGGACGAGCATTGGAAAACCGGTGCGGCTTTTGGTCGCTTAACATTTCATAGAGCAACGCCCCTAACGAGTAAATGTCAGTCGCTACTGTTATCGGATCTCCTTTCGCCTGTTCCGGCGAAGCACATATAGGTGTCAGATGCTGTTGTGCCTCGGCAGTCAATTGCGCTGCGTCTTCGTCTTTCGCCAGAATCTTGGCGATCCCGAAATCGAGCAGCTTCGGTTCGGCTTCTGCGTTCGCCAGAATGTTGCTGGGCTTGATGTCGCGATGAACAACCAGATTCCGATGCGCAAACTCAACCGCGGCGCAGATTTTCAAAAACAACTCCAATCGTTGACGTGTCGACAATTTTTGCGCGACCGCAAAGCGAGTCACCGGTGCGCCGACAATGTAGTCCATGATGAAGTAGGGCAGACCATCGTCGGTTGTGCCTGCATCGAGGAGGCGCGCGATATTTGGGTGATCGAGCCTCGCCAGGATCTGGCGTTCCGCTCGGAAACGGCGGAGGATTTCAGCCGTGTCGGCGCCTCGATTTAGTATCTTGATCGCAACTTGTTTCTCAAATTGACCATCAGCGCGCTCCGCCAGAAAAACTGTGCCCATCCCACCGCGGCCAAGTTCACGAACAATGACATACGCGCCCACGCGCTCTCCGCTGCGCGGCGGTCCCTCCTGCCAGAAGGTGGAGGCTGCGTTTTGGGCGCAATCTTCGAAGCTGTCGGTACGCTCGTTAAGAAGCGCCTCCGCTTCCGCCAGGAGCGACTCGGCCTCTTCGAGTAAATCGGTATCTTCACCGCAGCGTTTCTCCACCAAGGCAATCCGGGCTACTGAAGAGTTTTGTTCCAACGCTTCGCCCAGAATGGTTTTCAAGCGATCCCAGCGTTGCGGATCGATGTTCCCTTGCCCGAATTCGGTAGATTTTGTGGCCATGGAGAATTGGAATCCCTAATTCGCAGATAGTTCTCGCCGAAGCCAAATTTTCGCCAGGGTCCAGTCCCGCTTCACTGTGGCCGGCGAAATTTCCAGTAACTCGGCTGTTTCCTCGACCGTCAGCCCGGCGAAAAACCGCAGTTCGACGATGCGCGCCTGCCGCTCGTCCAGAGCTTCCAGCGCCTGCAACGCCTGATCGAGCGCGGTCACATCAATTTTGCGATTATCATAAAATTCGAGAGTCAGTCTCAAAGGATCCGAACCGCCGCGCTTCAAACGGTGTCGCGCGACCGCGTAGTTAGTCAGCGTCTGTCGCATCACCCGCGCGAAGATTCCGATAAAGTGACTGCGATTTTGCCAGACAAGATTCTTCTCGCCAATCAGGCGAAGGAAAGCCTCATGCACGAG
>JBEEGY010000357.1:0-2865 GCA_041167145.1 Verrucomicrobiota bacterium | reverse complement strand
ATCTCAATTTGCCCAGTTCTTCATCGGCATGATTCCGGTCGAAGGATGGAAAGTTGGACAAGCCTACAAACGCGCTATCTTGGGGGCGCAAACCGGCCGCGTTTACAAAGTTGAATGAGCTTATTGCTCTGATCCAAGAGCCAGCTCGGTGCAATCGAGGCGCGATTCACGCGGCAGTCCGGAAATTCATCCCGAATGATCCGTTCATAAATAATTCATAGACCAGGTGTCGAACGAATGCGTCGCTAGCGGCTCTGACCCCTTTTCTCTTCCACTCATGAAAACAATAATACTGTTTTTGCTTCTCGCGGTGTCGCCGCTCGCCGCTTCGGAACGGAGCGCAAAGCGCGATGATTCTCCACGGGTTGTCGATCTTAAGACAGCGGACGGTACGATCTTCCAGGGAACTTACTTTGCCGCCTCGAAGCCAGGCCCGGGGGCGTTGCTTTTCCATCAAAGCAATAGAACGCGCACCTCCTGGGATGATGTCGCAAAACAGTTAGCGGCTGCTGGAATCAATACGCTTACTGTCGATGTTCGCGGTCGAGCAAGAAAAGAATGGTGGCCGGCGGATCTCGATATGGCGTTTCAATTTTTGGCTTCGCAGCCCGGCGTTACTCGCGATGTCATCGGCATTGGCGGAGCCGGTGCGCTCGGCGTCGATAATTCCGTCGAGACTGCTCGTCGCCACTCGGGCGAGGTGAAATCACTGGTGTTGATGTCCGGAGAAACGGTGCGGCCTCAACTGCAATTTCTTCACGAAGCATCGCAACTGCCCGAACTGTTCATCGTTTCGGACGATGACGAATACCCACCCACGCAACAAGCGATGCAGTTGCTCTACGTCACCGCATCGAGCCCGAGCAAGAAACTCGTCCACTATTCGGCCGTCCAAGACGCACCATGGAAATGGTACGAGCCTTTCGATATTGGCAAGGTTCCCGCGAAAGGTGGTCACGGCACCGATTTGTTCAAACCGCATCCGGAACTGCCACGAATCATCGTGAATTGGTTTGTCACGACGTTGATCAAAACGCCGGGACACGCGCCGGCCGACACGATCGCGTCCGCAGAGATCGTCAACGAGTTGCAAATTCCCAAGGGCGCCGATCAGGTCGCACAGCAATTAGCAGAGGCGCGTCGAAAAGATCCACAGGCGCAATTGTTCCCCGAAATTACAGCGAGCATCATTGGTCAGGATTTCATGCGGGACGGCGATGTGAAATCCGGGATTGATGTCTTCAAGCTGGTTGCTGTCGCCTATCCGGATTCGGCTGACGCCAATGACAATCTCGCCGGTGCATATTTGAAAGACGGACAGAAAGATTTGGCGAAGCAGCATGCTGAAAAAGCGCTGGGCATTCTCGATTCTCGTAAAGTTCCAGCATCGTCATGGACCGACACTGAAGAGTACCGCGGCGAAATTCGTCGCGATGCAGAAAAAATTCTAAAAGAGCTCGGACAGAAGAACGGCTAAATGACTCTCCAAGAATCTGATCGCTTCTCTTCACCGGCCACTTGTCACTAATGCGCGTGCGGCTCGCACTTAAATAGTCACGGTCCCCCGCATCACTTCCACCGCGTATCCGCCCACACGAACGTCAATAACGCGCGGGCCATCGTGTGTTGCTGAGTTCTCCTAAGCTGTGGAGCGCTTGAGCCAGTCCGCGAAATGCGTTAGGCCGAGGCGCGGGTTATCACCGGGGACGAGGCTTTGATCATTCACCTCTATGCCGAAGTAGCCCGCATTAACGTCGGTGATCACCTTCCGCGCGTCGCCTGTCGCACTTAGGTACTGCCGGACGAGTTCATCCTGCCGGATCCGATCGGGCCCAGCCACTTCAATCATGCCATTGATCGGTTGTCCAAGGGCTACCTCTGCCACCGCCGCAGCGACATCATCCGAAACGATGGGCTGCATAAGGACCGATGATAACCGAATGGTTGAACCGCCGGTCGCCGATTGGGCGATGCCCTTTACAAACTCGAAGAACTGCGTCGCGTGCACGATCGTAAACGGAATGCCGGAAGCTTTGATCAGATTTTCCTGGGCCATCTTCGCGCGGAAGTAACCACTTAAAGAACCGGGACCACTTCCAAGCAGCCGATCGGTGCCCACGACCGAGAGTGCCACGTGATGTCTCACTCCGGCGGCCGCTTCTGCGGCAAGAAGATTGCGACCTGACGTTTCGAAGAATTCCAAAGCAGGCTTGTCTTCGAAGGAACGTGAGTTCGCCACGTCAACGACGACGTGAGCGCCTTCAAGCACTTTTGCTAGTCCCTCACCGGTCAGCGTGCTCACGCCTGTAGAAGGCGACGCCGCCACTACCTCATGGCCACGTTGGCGAAGATTGCTTACCACCTTTGTTCCGATTAGTCCGCTGCCGCCAATGACCACGATCTTCATTTTTGTTCTCCCTCTGTTTTGGTTTGAGTAGCATCTGTCAATGCGCGGAAGTGCGCAAAGCCCCAGGCAATCCGCCAGCCCGATGCCTGTGCAACGCCGGTCCGGTCGAAGACTCGCCGTGGAGAGCTCGGACCTCGCACCTTTGCGCTGCATCCCGCTGCGTGCACTGTGAGGCATGCAAAAAATTGCTCCAATGTTGTGGTTCGATAATCAGGCGGAAGAAGCGGCAAATTTTTACGTCTCGGTGTTCAAGAATTCGAAGGTCAAGCAGATCACGCATTACGCGGGCGAAGAATTTCCCGAAAAGAAAGGCCACGTGATGACGGTGTCGTTCGAGCTGAATGGCCAGGAGTTCACCGCCTTGAACGGCGGACCGCAGTTCAAGTTCACCGAAGCCGTCTCGTTCGTGATCAACTGCGACACGCAGGAGGAGATCGATTATTACTGGGAGAAACTCA
>JBEEGY010000356.1:0-2500 GCA_041167145.1 Verrucomicrobiota bacterium | reverse complement strand
CGCATCGTGGGAAACTCCGTCGGTCTTCATCCTATGACGGTGATCGTTTCCATTTTTCTTTGGGGATTACTCATTGGCGGTTTGCTCGGACCGATTCTTGCCGTACCACTCACGGCCACCATCAAGGTGCTGCTCGCCCGTTATGTTTGGGGAAGACGTCTGCGAAAGCAGGTCGCTCAGGCCGTCGAGGACGTTCCCGTCGTGCGTGAATCGAAGGTTGCCACGTAAGTTTTGCATTCATTTCGGCCGGGACCTTGTTGCAATCATCTTCTTCCCGAGCATAGGAAACAAAGATGCCCGAGAAGATTAAACGCGTCCGACGGAAACGGCAGGTAAAGCCTTTTCCCGGCTTCGAGAGACTTCTTCGACCGACTAATCTCGCGATCATCATCGGTGCAGTTGTTCTTCTCGTCGCGCTCGGTCTGATCTTTTTTACTTACGGCCGGAGAGTTTATGCCGAGTGGCGCGAAGGACGTTTGCTCAAGCTCGCCACCACCATGCTACACGAACAGAAATTCAATGAAGCTACACATGCCGCCCAGGAAGTGCTGCAGATTGATCCCGATTCGCTGCCCGCTTTTTACATTCTGGCGGAGGCGGCTGAAAAACAAAGCGATACCGAGTCGTTGCCTGCCTTTTATACTTTAGCCGAAACCGCCGAGAAACAGAATCGCGATGCGGCCATCGCGTGGCGTGCGCAGATTGCCCGGCTCCGTCATCACGACCTCGAGAGCCAGTTGAATCTGGCTTCGGCTGCATTGCGATTTAGTCAACTTGATGCTGCGCGCCGAGCTCTCGGCGACGTCGCTCCTTTCGATCAGGATAAAGCCGCATATCATGTCGTGGCCGGATGGCTCGCGCGCGCGGAAGGCAACCTTGCCGAGCAAGAGAGGCATTTCGCTGCCGCCACAAAACAGGAACCAGGCAACGATCTCTACCAGTTTAATCTCGCTGTCCTCCGCGTCCGTTCTGCCGACGCCCAAGAGTACGCCAATGCGCGTGAAACCCTCGAGCGCCTGACCAAGGTCGCCGATTTTCGCGCCGGAGCTCTACGCGCTTTGCTGGGCGACTCCATCCAGCGCAATGATTTCGCGCGCGCAGAGAAGCTCGCGCAAGATTTGCAAATGAGCGAACAAGTGCGCTTTGCCGACTATCTGCTCTGTCTCGATTTTTATCGGAAGCTTGACGAGAAAAAATTCAACGCCCTTCTCGGAAAAGTAAAACCGGTGGCCGCACGCAATCCCGCCGACGTCGCTCTCCTCATGGATTGGATGAACGGGAACGGACTCGCCCCTGAGGTTTTGAAGTGGATGGATAAATTATCTTCGCCGGTTATCACAAACCCGCCGCCCGCCATCGCCATTGCCGAAGCTTTCACGACTTTAAGAAATTGGTCGCGTTTGAAACGCTGGACACGCAGCGGGTCCTGGGGAAGCGCGGAATATTTGCGTCTCGCCTACCAGGCTTATGGAGCAAGGCAATCAAAACAATCGGCCGCGGATGCGGAATTCGAATCACTATGGCAAGCCGCGGAAAAGTCGGCCGGTGAGCAACATGACCGCGAAACAAACATGGCCCGCCTCGCCACCAAATGGAATCTGACCAGCGAAGCCGAACAACTCTGGCTGCGTCTCGCTAAATATCCACCCGCCCGGCGCGAAGCGCTCGACAGTCTTTTCCGGATTTATCGGTCGACCAATAATTTGCGAAAGCTTCTCGACATCGCCCGCCAAGTCCACGCGAGTTCGCCCGATAATGTCATCGCAACGGCAACTCTCGCGCGACTCATCATGTTGCTCGAACCAAACACTGCCGAAGGCCGGCAGCTAGCCAGGGACGCCTACGACAAAATGCCATACGATACGTCCTGCGCGATCACATACGCTTTTTCACTCTACGAACAGGGGCGCACGTCTGAAGGGGTCGAGGTGCTGAAACAATTGTCGTGGGAACAAACGCACGAGCCGCATGCGGCAGCTTATGTCGCGGTCCTCTTGCTCGATGAAAATCAGGTCGAGGCAGCCAGGGAATATGTCAAGGCCGCGGAAGATGGACCTCTTTTTGCCGAAGAGAAAAGATTGCTCGACGACGCTCGCTCAAAACTCAACGCCACGGCTTCTGGTCCGTCCCCCGCTCCTTCAGAAAAAAGTAATCCATCCCCAGGATCGCCCTTTACACCTTCTGCGACTCCAACCGCACCTTCGAGTGCCTCACCCAAGCCACCCTTGGCACCTTCGCCTACGCCTTAGAGGGCTTGGCAGGGCGATTGACCTCAATCGCCCTTTTTCATCGCTCTTTCCATCACGAGCGCAGCCAAATCCTGGGTCGCTTCATCCAGCGTTGCTATCGCTCTTTTCAAATGCTGCACCTGGTGCGACCTGATCGCGTTTCGCACATCTTCCGCCAGTTGGAAAATTTTCTCTTTCTCCAACATGTCGATGTTGTCTCCCACCAGTGGCATCGCCGAATCAACCGCCACAAGCATCTCGTCTGCTTTCAA
>JBEEGY010000355.1:0-4583 GCA_041167145.1 Verrucomicrobiota bacterium | reverse complement strand
CGGTCGCGATGCCAAAGCGATAAGGCAAACCCATTTCTACTTCCTGGGTGAAGAGATGATCGGGCGGGCCATGGCGGAAGGCCTGTCCTTCGTAAATTTCGCCGAAATAAAATGCCCATGGGGGAAGAACATAGGCGTTCGTTAAATTCGAAAAACGACTTCGCGACATTGAGGGAGGCGCGCCGTACGCGCTTGGAACTTCCTCCCCCGAAACCACGATCTGGTCGGAAACCGCAGTTTGTGCGTTGGTTATCTGAACGAGGCCGAGGAAAGCTAAATAGGCTAAGCCAAGTAACGGCGCTAAGAGGCGTGAACTCCGATGAGGAAAGCGGTTCATAGTCTGTTGGTCTTGATTACAATTTGATTACAGACAGTCGAAACGCCTTGCAAGAAAAATCGAAAGCGTGCGGAAGAGTTGAGCTGAACGGCTTCGGTTGAAGCCTTTAACGAGCGCAGCCCGCGGATTGTCCGCGGGCTGCCTTCTTTCCGTTCGGAATTAGTTAATCTTATAGATCTCTGCGAGCGCGATACCAGTCGTATTGCCCACGCCACTAACGATTCCGGTATACGCACCTGGAGTGACGTCCCTCAAAATCGCCGACTCCTTGATGTCGCTGGGCGCCAGACCCGTCGCGCTAATAGCGGTCGCATTTGGTGACGCCGGCCAGTTATCGTTCGTTTCCATGAGCGCACCATTGGCATCGTGAAGCTCGAGGACCGGGTCGTGCAAATAATTGCTGATGCCGGCTGACTGAAGCGATGGCCCAAGCCCGCGAAGCAGAACTCTTTGCGTAACTGCGCCCTTGACGATCACACCGGCGATCAAAACGTCATTTGCCGTACCGACGTTGGCGCGCACTGATAAGTTGGCAAGCTCTCCCGCATCAGCCGCGGCCATGTCGAAGATCTCAATCAAGCCGACGCCCGATGTGCCGCCGGCACCCCGGAGAACGGCAGTGTAGCTACCCTCTGGCAAGAACGTCAAGATTGCAGACTCTGAATTATTTGTTGGTGCTAAGCCGGTGGCCTGAATCTCAGTCTGTTGAGTGGCCTTCCAGTTGTTGTTGCTTATCAACAGCGCGCCCGAGCCGTTGTGCAATTCGAGCAATGGATCTTGCAGTGCGTTGGTAATCCCGGCGCTGGCGAGCGATGGACCCAGCCCGCGAATCAGAACGTGTTTGCCGCCCTGCTGGATAATGAATCCTCCGATGGCCACGTCGTTAACAGTGCCGATGAACTCACGTCCGGAGATATTCGCCAGATAAGAGCGTCCTACCTCAATCAAACGCGTCGCCGTGTTTGAGCTGACTTTACCGCGGGAGTCGGTCACGACGAGCCTCGCAACGTAAAGACCCGCGTTGTTATAAGTGTGATCGACCTTTGGCGAATCGAGTGGAACATCATCGCCGCCATCGCCGAAATTAAATGTATAGGTGGCGATGTCATCGATTGCATCAGGATCGCTTGAGGCGCTCCCGTCGAAATGCACAGTTAGCGGTTTGAGACCGGTCTCGGGCGTAGCCTTGAGAACAGCCAATGGCGCCGCGTTTGGTAAACAGAGATTCGCTTGGCGGAGCGCGTAACCACCACCGCCAGTGCTATCCATAATTGTTTCGTTTGTGCCTCCTGTATTCGGAAACCCCGGGATGGAAGCTCCGGTAACACGACAACTGCCCAAGATATTAGAGATCGCTTGGCCCGGCGTGGGATTACCGATGTCGGACTTGCGAATGACTAGGGTAATCGTGCCATCCGCGGCATAGGCACTTGAAGGATCCAGATTACCTATGGTTGTGAAGACACGCGAAGCGCCTTGGAACACGCTCGTCACACCCCAGGTAAATGTCGGTGTGGCGCCGTCCGCACTTGTCATCGCGACGAAGAAATCTTCCGAGGCCGCGCCTTGGAAGTCGGGCGGCGGAACTACTCCCTGCACGCTGAAGCGCACAGCCCAGCGGAACCCGGACGGAACCGTCGTTAAATTTACGACTTTGATGCCGAATTGAATTTTGTCGGCCGCTCCGGTTACATCGTCGGTCTTCAACTCCGCGATAGAAACCGCAGTGATGTCATGCTGCGGTTGACCGCCGACTTGGGTGTCGCCTTGCGCGTCCGTGATGACTTTTACACCTGGCAAGACACAGGCCCCGTTTGGTTGCAGACGAGGTCCTACCGTCAGTTGTATGACGTTGCTTTCGGCCCCGGCGCCCACAGGGTTGTAGGCGACGATCTTGTAGAAGTAGCTGGGAACCTTGGGATCGGCGCTCCGGTCGTTATAGGAAGATTTGTTTCCGGCGGTCTGACCAATTAACGCCAGGTTGTTCGATGTCGTGCCGCGATAAATCAGGTACTGAGTGAGGTCGTTGCCGCCGTTGTCTGGCACGCGCCAATTGAGGTAAGAGGCCAAATCATCGCGGCGCCCGTCGAGACAGGCTGCTTGCGGCACGACGGGCTCGGCTGGATCAAACGCGCTGAGCAGGCCTTTACCGCCCGACTGCTTGGCGATCGTTGCTTTTGAGCTGAATGAATTTATCCCGCCCGATTCGCAGTCGTCGGTGCAACCGTCGGCGTACGCGTAAAGGACGCGACCTTTTTCATCCATCGTGATT
Source organism: Verrucomicrobiota bacterium (assembly GCA_041167145.1). Lineage (GTDB taxonomy): Bacteria > Verrucomicrobiota > Verrucomicrobiia > Chthoniobacterales > UBA10450 > Palsa-1382. Next base: position 1,974 of record JBEEGY010000355.1, on the reverse strand, counting down.
TCATTGAAGTCGAGAAGATTGCGAAGTGGACTGTTGCCCCCCTCGTTCCAAATTCCCGCCGCCCGTTGAACCGGCGCGTTAGGCGTGGCATTGACCGTCGTCCAAGTCGCGCCACCATCATAAGTGTGCGCGATGAAAGCGTACCAAATTCCCTTGAACGTGTCGCCCTCGTGGTTGCCTGGCGCATTTGTACCGATAAAGCCGACTGCAGCACGGTTTGGATCGCCGGCGACTGCTTCAATGAACACGCAATTGTGCAGGTCGTAAGAAGTACCGAGATCGGTGTCGTGGTCCCAGGTTACGCCTTTGTCATGACTCACCGCGACATGCGCGTGTCCGCCATCGTCTTCACTGCTGATCCAGGAAAAATAGAGCGTTCCGTCGCTAGCGATCGCCACTGAAGGATCGAGAATCCCCGGAGGGGCTTTGGCAGAAAACGCGCCCGTCCCGCTTGTCTTTTCGACGTGGCGTACTGTCCACGTTGTGCCCGCATCTTCGGAAACCGTTATGCTTTGCACGCCGTTGCACCCGCGATTCGGAACGTAGACTGTGCCATCGGCCGCCACTTTAATGTGACCGTGGATACCACCGCAGCCGTCTGTCTGAGCGTTATAAATCGCAGTCCCGGGACCAAAATTTAAGCCCCCGTCGTCACTGCGCGCGCAGAAAGCTGTCACGCCTGCTTGTGAACAATAATAGACAGCATCTTGGTAAGTCGGATTGATCCCAGCTGGAACCGGACTCGGATAGGGGCCCGCGCCCACGCTTTGGTGATCGTAGCTACCATTGGGTGGATTGACCTGCGCCGGAGTCCAATTCGCGCCATCGTCGTCGGTGTACGCCATGAAGCTGTTCAACCCGATCAGGACCGGCGAAGCGGGCGGCACGACACTGTCCAACTGCGAAACGAAAGTGCGGCCGGTGATTTGGTCGGTAAACAAAATCGGATCGAGAGATTTCGTTTTGGTGACAATGTAGGAAACATCTTCCCAAGTCGCGTCGCATGCTCCTGTCAGGGGGAACGTCACACGAAACGTCTGTAACCCCGCGATGAACATTGCTTTGTGCGAGGTGAGATTGTAGCCGATCGAGGGCTCTCCCGAACTTTCTCCCTGCCCCGGGCCGGGAGCGTAATTGTAGTAGCGAGGCACGCCGGGTGCAGCCGACGGTGGCGTTGCGATTGGGGGAGGCAATGTCGGCGGAGGCGGCGCGTCCAAAATAGTTATCTCTCCTTTGTACTGGGACGTGGCGGCGGCACTAAAATAAACAACGTGCACGTAGAAAATCCCGGTTCCGACATCCACTGCTCCATCATTCGGGTTAATGTCCGCTTGCTCCGGATTATCGCTCCCGGCGGATTGCCCAATGATCGGTCCCGCGGGCGATCCTTTGTGAATATACAAATCGTAATCCGTTACTCCGGCGGGATCAGTCCAGCTGATGGCGACATGCGCCTTCTTCCCGACCCAGTCGGTTTTTGTTCCAGCAAGCGTGAGCAAGAAAGTGTCGCAATTGGCGCCTTCCACGCACGCGGTTTCATTGGCCGCGGAACCACCCACTGGCGTGCCGTCCCAAGTGAAAGTGGCGGAAGACGGCGTGATGGTTGCCGATCCTGGACTGGCGGCAAAACTAACGAAGCCGAGCCAGGCAGCGGCCGAACAAAAAAGTACGGCGACAAGGACGCGGGGATTAAAGAGACCGGATTTGGAAACAGGTTTTTTTCGCATGGGCAATCTAGATGTTCCTACTCTTCGGAATCGCCCTTGAAGCCAGCTGCCTCTCCAAACAAAGAATTAGATTACAATTCGGCAATGTTGGCAGTCGCCGGCCTGCATAGCGCCGTGGACTCGGCCGTAACCACCGTATAATCAGTATTTTTCCAGCCAGATCGCCAGCTTGATCGGTAAACAGCTATTCTTCGCGCGGACTGATAACAACTATCGCGGCGAGCAGAAAGATGATTGCCGCTGAGAA
>JBEEGY010000354.1:0-3457 GCA_041167145.1 Verrucomicrobiota bacterium | reverse complement strand
ACAGTCCGCCGGCAATGCTGCAGAACGTCAGAAGGCATTGTATAAAAAAGTTCACGACCAAGTCGGCGGCGGCCAGAGTCTCGAGATCGATCGCATGCCGTTGCAGGCGTCTGGGTAATGGTTGCCCATCGGTGGCAAGCAAACCCGGACTCTCGCACACCCGAAACGTTTTAAGATAATCACTAAGTCTGTGGAAAGATTGCTCGACCTTATGCAAAGGCCATTCGCGGTTCACCAATTCGACCCAGGAGATTCGACATCCCGCTCCGCGGAAACCAAGTGCCCAGTTCAAGTACACCCACAGGATGCCGGCGCCCTCAGGGTAATCGAGCGTGCTTGTGAGGAGGCAAACGTTAACCGCCATTACCTCTTATCTGGAACCATCGTCATGCGCGTAACCCATTTAGAAGCATCACATGGACCAATAAGGAATCATCACGGGCTTTTCCGGAGTGGGGATAAATCTCACCTCGCCGGCGGCATCAAGAATCCAACCGTCACCGTTCTGAACGAAGGTCCTCAGAGCGGTGACGGCAGTTTACATCTACCAGGGATCAGTGCCGGCATCGGAGAGTGGCGGTTATGAGCTTCATCGCGAGCTGGTCGTCCCTACCCACCCGCATCTTATGCAAACGCATGAGCTGCGCTCGATCACATGGTCATGAACTGTCGCGGCGCTCTGTGAGCGTCGCATATTTTCGTGGCCGGGCCATGGAGCAGCCCAGCGCCAGGACGCAACCCAACAGAAAGCCATCGCAAAACGCAGTCGCCCTTGTCCCTAAAGTCGTCTTTTCGCGCGATCGAGTAGAAAATTTCAACGGAAGCATCACCTTTGGATCCACGTGGGGAGGTCGCGAATGCGAGACTCCGTATGAATAAAATGAGCAAGGGAGAAACTGTTTCCGCGGTTTCCTTGAACGTATCCGGATTATGTCGACTTCTCGATCGCGTTCATAAACTCGGCAAAGTCTCTTCCGTTGCGTGCGGCTTGGTTTAAGGCGTCGAGTCGCGCATCAGCAAAAGCTTCGGGCAGCACGACGCGACGCGACGATGCTCCATTAGCAAAGACGACTTCGTCCCATTGGATCGAGGCGATTTCGTCGTTGAATCGCGCCACAGACCGCCCACGGAAAAACGCGCGGGTGGTTTCCGGCGGATTAAAGATCGACATCTTGATATCATCCTCGCTGACAAAACGGCGCATCGAGCCTTGCCGCATCAGCTCATAATTCAACCCCCTTTCGAGGTCGACATTGTGATATTCCAGATCGATCGATTGCAGCCAGGGATCAGTCCAGGACAGTTTCTCTTCTTCCTGCAACGCGTTAAGGAGGAATTTCTTGGCCGCCCAATCAACGCGATCACGTGTCGACATGGCATCGCGCTCGAGATCGTTAAGAACATTCTCCCATTCCCGCAAAATCCATTGATTTTCATCTCCCGCGTCAAGCCGGGAGGCGGCCCGAAGATAAATTCGTTGCACATCAATGGCGGAAATTTTGCGACCGTCCTTTAACTCAATGATCCAATCGTAGGTTTGATCGCGACTGATCGACTTGTTCGCATCAATGGGTTGCGCGATTTCAAGCTGCGGCACTTCGCCGCGCTCGATCAAATCGAGCACCAGGGACGTTGTTCCTATTTTCACCGCGGTCGCCCATTCACTCATATTGGAGTCGCCCAGGATGACGTGAAAGCGACGGTAGCGGTTGGTGTCCGCGTGCGGCTCGTCCCGTGTGTTAACGAGCGGACGCCGATTCATGGTGTCGATGCTTACGAGCACGCTAAAAAAATCCGCGCGCTGGGAAATCTGATAAATGCCCGGCTGACTGGCCGCGCTCTCCGCTTCGACACCCATTTTGCCGGCGCCGGCAAAGATTTGCCGCGTAATAAGAAAAGGTAGAACACCGGAGACGATTCGATCCCATGCCAGGTCGCGGCGCATGAGGTAATTGTCGTGACAGCCATAGCTGTGTCCGACAAAGTCGGTGTTGTTCTTGTAGAGCCGAACTTCGTGGCCCTGTTCTAACTTCTGATTTCGGCGGCGCGCACACTCCGCCAGAATCCGTTCACCCGCTTTGTCCTGCGCAACAATTTGCTGAAGTGTTGTGCACTCCGGCGTAGAATACTCGGGATGGGCGTGGTCGTTGTAGAAGCGCGCGCCGTTGGAAAGGACGAGGTCGCTTTTGATTTCTTCGAAGCTCAGCGGACGATTCTTATCGATCTCGTAATAGGCGGATTCGTCTGCGTCCTGCATTAATTCCTTGGCCCGAAAACCGCGCGCATCGAGGTGCGGATCTTCCAATTGGTAATCCCATTTCATGTGCGCGCCGTGCTCGGTATAACGCCGCACCAGTTCGATGGATTCGGTCACAACATCCACATTTTCCGCGCCGGCGACGGTAATGCCGTACTCCGTTTCAAGACCGAATACGCGTTTCATACCCAGAGGTGACAAACGTTGTGGGGGAAGCCGATATCTTCCCTCTTTGTTAGATTACGCCACTGCTGTGTCTCGCCTTGCCCTCCACGGCGCGTACCGGCGCAATCTTAACGACATTTTCCGGATCATAATCAATGAGCTTGAGCCAATCTTCGGTAATGTCAGTGGTGGGGAAGATATCGTTCTCGCTATATTCGGTATTAAAGGCAAGTTGCAGGTCAGTTTCTCGAATGCCTTCTTGCTGCTGGGTGGCAATGGCGCGTTTTATCGCCATGGCTTTAGCGCGCTCGACGATCGAAGCAATGATTGCACCGCTAATCAGATCGGCCCGATAAAGAATTTCCTTGCGTCCACTGCGCAGGGTCACTTCCAAAAATTTATTTTCTTCGCGCCGGGCAAATTGCCATTCAACGAAGCGTTCGATCAACCGATCAATCGCCGCCGGGATATTATCGCTTTCTTTGGCAAGCGCGCCGTCGTAAGGAAGGTCGTCCGTCAAATAGATGCGATAGATTTCGCGCATGCCTTCGCGATTTGGACGATTGACCTTGATTTTTCGGTCGATCCGGCCCGGCCGAAGGATCGCGGGGTCGATCAAATCGGCTCGATTCGATGCCAGAATAATCACAACGTCGTTGAGTGAATCAATTCCGTCCATCTCCGAGCAGAACATCGGAACGAGTGTGGAAAGAATGTTCGAGTAGCGCGAAGCTCGGCGGGTACCGAGAATCGATTCGGCTTCGTCGATGAAAAGAAATGGCATGAAACCTTCGCGGCGTTTCTCCCGCGCCGTGGCAAAAATCTCGCGGACCATCCGTTCGGATTCGCCCACCCACATGTTCAAGATTTCGGGGCCTTTGACGTGCATGAAATACTCGTGCATCTCCGTGCCGGTCTTGTCCCGAAGTTGCTTCGTCAAATTGTAAGCGGTGGCCTTTCCAATGAGTGTTTTGCCGCAGCCGGGAGGACCGTAGAGCAAAAAACCCTTGGGGGTGGCATGCTGAAACTTTTTAA
>JBEEGY010000353.1:0-2584 GCA_041167145.1 Verrucomicrobiota bacterium | reverse complement strand
GAAGGTAACTGTGCCGCTAACCTTGTTGCCTGCAGTGGGATGAAGCACGGCAATAGCTTTTAATGGAGCCGGAGATTTTTCTTCCGGTGTTTGCGCCCGCGCTTGAATGGCGGTGAGTGACAGGATTATCAGCGCGATTAACCAACTTGGAAACATGTTCATACTAGTATTTCTATTTCGTCGCGCAGGAGTGGTCCAGCCGCATGATGGCTGATCCTCGCACCCGCTTTATCGGAGAATCAGTTCCATTTCGTCGTAGGCGATACGCGCTTCCGGGCCGGGCTCGATGGCCATTGCGCGGAGCTTTGCGGTAAGTTTGCGCTCATCGGCGGTGACAATTTCCAAACGCAATGATGATGGCCTGCGGCACGCCCTCCTTTCGGCACCACGCCAGTTGCGCGCGAACCGGTGCATGCCCGATAAGACGTTTTCCGCGCTTGCGAACGCGGGCAAGATGAATCGTTTCCGAGTCTCATGCGATCAATTCGCGCGGGTCAAAGTCAAACGCACGGGCGGCGCACCCGGAGGGCCGCGTCCGCGGACGCTGGCGCGTGCACCTCGCGTTCAAATTTCTAAAAAGGAACCGGCCGCGCGCGAGCATGCGATTCTTTCAAGAACGAGGGTATTTTCATGAGAAGGAGAAATTCTCAATCTCGTCCGCCACGGGACGGACTCGCTGTGGCGAGCGCGCTGCCAATCATGCTGTTGGTCTGCGTGGGCGAATTTTCGACTACGGCACAGGAACCTGTGCGCACGCCGCAAGGGATGATCGCAACCTTCGCACCCGTCGTCGAGAAGGTCGTGCCGACCGTTGTCACAGTGTTTACCACACAGAGCGTGTCGAAGGCTGTTTTGCCCTCTCCACTTTCAGATGAAGCGTTACGCGAATTTTTCGGCGGCCAGGTTCCGCAGAAGCAAGGTAAGCAGACTCTCGAAGGTCTCGGCTCCGGCGTGATCGTCAGCGCAGATGGATACATTCTTACCGCCAACCACGTCGTTGCAAAAGCCGACGAAATCATGGTGGGACTTGGCGCCGAACTCCGCAAATACAAGGCAAAGAAAGTCGGCACCGATCCCGGCACCGATGTCGCGTTATTAAAAATCGATGAGAGAAATCTCCCGGCGATTATGTTTGCCGATAGCGACAAAGCGCGTGCTGGCGACGTCGTGCTCGCACTCGGCAATCCATTCGGCCTGCGGCAAACGGTCACCATGGGAATCATCAGTGCCGTCGGCCGCGGCGGCATGGGCATCGTCGATTACGAAAATTTCATCCAGACCGACGCGGCCATTAACATGGGCAACTCCGGCGGTGCGCTTGTCGATACCGAGGGCAGGCTGCTGGGCATTAACACCGCGATTTTCAGCCGAAGCGGTGGAAGCCAGGGCGTTGGGTTCGCGATTCCCGCGAATCTCGCTCGCGACGTGATGCAGAGCCTGCGCGAAAAGGGTCGTGTCGTGCGCGGCTACATCGGCACATCCGTGCAAACGCTCACTCCCGAGTTGGCTGAAGCGATGAAGCTCAAAGGGCAAGCGACCGGCGCGCTCGTTGGCGAGGTCACGCCAAAAAGTCCTTCGGAAAAAGCCGGGATGAAAACCGGCGATGTGATTACATCCGTTAACGGAAAGAAAGTTAGCGATCCGCGCGAGTTGCGCTTGATGATTGGCTCGATGGCGCCTGGCACAAAGGTACAGATCGGGGTCAATCGCGAAGGTCAGAAGAAAATGTTTGATGTCGAGCTTGCTGAAATGCCTGCGGCTGCGGCCGAGCAGGCGCCCGAAGCGTCCCCTGAAGAAAGTGCTCAGCCTGAAAAAACCACGGTCTTCGGCGCTGTCGTTGTCGCGGATGTAACCGACGACTTGCGCACCGCGTTGAATTTGCCAAAGGAAATTCAGGGTGCCGTCATCGTCGAGCTCGACTCTGCATCGGCCGCCGCGCAGGCCGGCCTGCGCGAAGGCGACGTGATCCAGGAAGCGAACAAGCAGCCTGTTAAAAATGCGAAAGACCTCGTCGCGCTCAGCAAGAAACTGAAACCAACCGAAAAAATTCTGATGCGCGTCTATAGCCAGGGCCGCAGCGGCTACGTCGCGCTGGAACAGAAATAGGGGCACAGGCATCTTGCCTGTGGGGCAGGCGGGCGTCTCGCCTGCCGACACTGGCTTGAGAATCAAATGTCCAAAATCACAGTTGTTTTCCAGCCGCTGTCTGTTTGCTCCACCTGAAACTGATGGAGCGTGACCGCTTTCACGTCCGCGCGCTGATGGTGGCGTGCGTCGTCCAATCGTTCGCCGGCGACTTTCGCTTTCAAAAAATATTCTTCGTCTTTTTCGTCGATCCGCACTTCGCGAATGCGCAGCAAAAGACGGTCTGCGTCTTTGAAGTAAATGAGCTCCTGCAAAAAATCGAAAAGCAGCATGTCGATTGCGTCGTTCTTCAGCGCGATGCGCCGCGTTTCGCGCGGCTCGATCGCTTCGAGATTGTCGATCATCACGTTCATCGTCGCGTCGGCCGCAGCAGTGAACAATTCCGGCAGATCACGCCCCGTGGCTTCAAACGCGATGTCGGCGGTTCCGATGTCTTCGA
>JBEEGY010000352.1:0-5772 GCA_041167145.1 Verrucomicrobiota bacterium | reverse complement strand
GACGTTTCCGAGTTGCGCAAAAAATTGCAGGAAACAGGTGTGCCAAACCTGTGGATTCCGAAACACATCCAGCGCATTGAGGCGATCCCAGTCCTTGCTTCGGGCAAACTCGATTTAAAAAGATGTCAGGAATGTGCGGCTCAAAGGTAGGGCGTCACCGCCGAATCACGGAAGCGTTACGGAATCTTCTTCTTTCATTCGCCACGGCGAAATTCTGCCAAAAAGATCACGCGTTGCGCCTGCGATATCCTCGGCCTTTGACACGCCGCTGTCGATCAACGCGCGTCCGGTACTTGCCCAAATCTTCCGCACAACGAGTGCACCGTTTTCGCGAACGATTCGCCCGAGATGCTGGACGGCCGCAGCGGTAGCAGATCTTCGGATCGCCTCCGGTGAATGGCGCGAAGTTAATGCGCAGTAACGCCGCGCGACTTCGCCCACGCGTAATGTGAGGAACGCGTTCGCCGCGCCGTTTGAAACGCATTTCACCAGGAGCGCAGATATGCCGCTTAAACCTGGAATTCCGCTTTTGAGCGCCGGTACCACCGAAACCGCAAGCGGCGCGACCATTTCTCCGAGGTCAAGCGATTCGAGTCCGCTGGCAACAAAAGCTGTGCCGCCAACATTCGCATACAACCGCAGCAGTTCTCGGGGCGAAGGCCGCTGCACGTAAATGCGCGCAATGCGGGCGATCATTTGAATTTGTGTGAATAGCACGATGAGTCCGTCGAGCCGACCATTTTGCATCAACGCGGTGCTGAGAAAAACTGTGCTTGCCGTTCCGCGCACAACCAGGTCCGCTTCCATGGACAAGTGCGCGATGGCGGCCTCAACCTCAGCGTCTGTCCCTAGTGGCAACTCCCGCGTACGCGGATTATTCGCCAGCCGCGAACGCAATTTCTGCAAATACGCCTCGTGCTTTGGTCCCGACGTCTCGTTCGGCGGTACGAGTGCTGGCGGCAACTGTGCGTAAGCGATCAGGCAATAGAGTGCAAAAAATCCCGCTGCCAGAGAAAGTCCCCAGAACACGACCGTCCCGGCGACCGGGTGAATTCTTTCTGCGAAGGAGATCAAGCTAGCCGCACCGGCGACAATCAGCGACAGCATGGAAATCACGCCTAGCGCGACAAGCACCAGGATGATCTTCCTTAGACTCGAATTTTGATCTGCTGCCTTCGCACTCATTTATCAGCATAACTCTCCACAGAGTCTGCTCCGTTGCAATGGACCTGATGGGATCAGCGTTATAGGAGGTAAAGCCGCGATGGGCAGCGGCGAGCGAGTCGGGAGACGAGCGAGTTTCAATTTCGCATCATCTGTGCAACTGGATTGTATTCAAAAATGAAACATACGTTCGTCACAATTTCTTCGGCTGGCCCCAGCCGTGATCCATCAAAGGGCACGCGAGAACAGCCACTTTGGGACGAGCACGCCGCCTTTATCGATCAACTCGTCGCGGAGGGTTTTGTTTTGATGGGTGGACCTTTGGTCGATGAAGACGGCGCGATGCTGATCGTCAACGCCGATGACGAGAATGAGGTGCGAGAAAAATTAAAAAACGATCCTTGGATGAAGCATGGCGTTCTCCAACTGGAGAGCATCAAGCGCTGGCAAATCTTTATCGATATCCGCAAGTAGGTAACGTTCCGGGCACTGGCAACGCGCGCCATAAGATTTCCAGTTCGCACTACAGCCAATCGCGCGCGAACGTGATGTCATGCAATTCGCTCGATCAACTCTCCGTTTTTTGAGCTTAACCGCTCTCGGACTCGTGTCTGTCTGCATAATGCGCGCTGACGAAAAACCAAAGATGCAAGCAGTGGTCGCCCATGAATACGGCGCTCCTGATGTGCTCAAGATTGAACAGGTACAGCGACCCGAACCAAACGACGATGAAGTGCTCGTCCGCGTGATCGCCAGCAGCGTCAATCCAGCCGATCCGCTCACGCTCAGCGGAAGGTATGCGAAAGAATTCGGGACACACCTGCCGTTGATTGCAGGCTATGACATTGCCGGCACCGTGGAGAAAACGGGCGCGAACGTCACCCAGCTCAAAGTAGGCGACGCGGTTTACGGTTATCCAACGTTCGGCGGCGGCTGGGCGGATTATGTCACAGTCAAGGAATGGGAAGTCGCTGCAAAACCCAAGTCTCTCAACTTTGTGGAAGCAGCGGCGGTGCCGATGGGCGCCTTGACCGCATGGCAGGCGTTGGTGGACGTGGCGAAGCTGCAACCGGGACAAACCATTCTTATTCACGGCGGCTCAGGCGGCGTGGGCAGCTTCGCAGTTCAGATCGCAAAAGCGCGTGGAGCGCGGGTCATCGCTACCGCTTCGACGGCAAACCAGGACATCCTCAAACAGCTCGGCGCAGACGTGGCCGTGGATTATACGAAGACCAAATTTGAAGATGTCGCCAGGGATGTGGACGCCGTGCTAGATCCCGTGGGCAAAGAAACACTCGCGCGTTCTTACGACGTAGTGAAGAAAGGCGGTATCGTCATGTCGCTGGTCGCGCGACCAGACCCGGTCGAGCTCAAGAAACATGGGATTCGCGGCGCGGGTATCTCAGGTCATCCCGATGCCGATGATCTCACAGAGATTGCCCACCTGATCGACGAGGGGAAAATCAAGCCGAGTGTGACCCAAGTGCTGCCGTTGAGCGAAGCGATCGCGGCGCAACGACAGGCCGCGACGCATCATACGCGCGGAAAAGTTGTACTCCGGATTGCCGACGAGCCGAATGGTTGACGCAACGCGCGGACATTTGAAGTTCGCCTGTAATGAAAAATATATTCCTGGCGATTTCTTCCGCCGGTCCCAACCGTGATTTCTCCAAAGGCACGCGTGAACAGCCCTTTTGGGACGAACATGCGAAGTTCATCGATCAATTCGTCGATGACGGTTTTATTTTGATGGGTGGGCCTCTGGTTGATGAAGGCGGCTCTCTGCTAATTTTCAACGCCGAAGATGAAAATGAAGTGAGAGAAAAATTGAAGAATGACCCGTGGGCAAAGCACGGCATCTTGAAACTGGAAAGCGTAAAGCGTTGGCAAATCTTTATCGATGTGGGGAAGTAGATTCTTGAGCGTACTGCTTCACCGACTGCTCCTGACTCTATCAGCGACTTTCGCCGATCACCGCAACGGGCAGAATCGATTCAACTAGGATGGTCGTCATCCTGAACGCCGGTGCCGGTAAGGCCGGCAAGTCCGGCAATCTGCAATCGATGATCGCTGAATTGTTCGGCGCGGCCGGTCTGAATGCTGAAATTATTTTGGTGGCTGGAAAGGACATGAGTGCCGCAGCCAGACAGGCGGTGGCTGAGAATCACGAAACGATCGTGGCCGCTGGAGGCGACGGAACCGTCAATACTGTCGCGGCCGAGGTGGCGGGCACGGAAAAAATCCTGGGTGTATTACCGGTCGGTACGCTCAATCACTTTGCCAAGGACCTGCACCTCCCGCTTGATCTCGATGGCGCGGTGCGGACGATCGTCGAACGTAACATCGCTACCGTCGACGTGGGCGAAGTGAACGGGCGCGTCTTCGTCAATAACTCAAGCCTCGGGATTTATCCGCACATAGTGCATGGCCGGGTCGCCGAACAGATGCGACTGCGTATGGGAAAGCGCCCGGCATACATTTGGGCCACGATTCATGCCTTTCGCCGATTCCCTTTTCTCAATCTCCGCATCGAGGTCAAAGGTAAAACGTTAAGACGCGAGACTCCGTTTCTCTTCGTCGGCAATAATGAATACGAGGTGACCGGTTTTCGGATCGGCGCGCGCCGTCGCCTCGACGCCGGAAAACTTGGCCTTTATCTGACTCATCGAGTCGGACGATGGGGACTGATCCGCGTGGCTTTACGGGCGTTGCTTGGACATTTAAGTCAGGAAAAGGATTTCGAGGCTTATCTGGTCGAGGAAGCCTTTGTCGAAGCCCATCGCCATTTCATTCTCGTCGCCACGGATGGCGAAGTAAAATGGATGGAGTCCCCACTGCATTATCGGTCGCGGCCGCGCGCGCTACGCGTCATCGTTCCAGCGGGCGAGTGATGGGCACTTTAATCCATCTTTCCGATTTGCATTTTGGGAACATCGATCCAGCCATCATTCCCGGACTGCTCGACTTCATCCGCGTTACTAAACCGGATTTGGTCGCTATCTCGGGCGACCTGACCCAGCGGGCGCACACGGCAGAGTTCCTGGAAGCGCGCAAATTTTTGGATGCGATCCCGTTCCCGAAAATTGTTGTTCCGGGAAATCACGACGTGCCGCTGCACAATGTCTTCGCGCGGCTCTTTCACAAGCTCGACCGGTTCTGCCGCTACATCTCAGAGGATCTGGAGCCGTTCTATGTCGACGACGAGATTGCCGTCGCCGGCGTCAACACGGCCCGTGCGCTTACCGGCAAGAACGGCCGGATCAACCGCCAACAACTCGCAAAACTGCGCGCGCGATTCGTAACCCTGCTGCCGGCACACATAAAAATTGTCGTCACACATCATCCGTTCGATCTCCCGCCTGAGGTTGAAGGCGACAGGGTCGTGCTTCGTGCCCGACTGGCCATGAAAATCCTCGCTCAAATTCCAGTCGATATGTTGCTGGCCGGCCATTTTCACGTCGGTGGGACGAGCCGCACCATTGCGCGCTACAAAATCGACAATTACTCCGCGCTCATCGTCGCCTCGGGGACGACCACCTCTACGCGTGGACGCGGTCAGCCGAACTCATTAAACGTGATTCAGATTGAACGGCCGCGCATTAAGATCTCCCAATATCGCTGGCGAGCGGAGCGCGGCGCGTTCGACCTTTTCTCACTGGAAGAGTTTGTCCGCACGGAGAATGGCTGGACGCCGGCATGACACCCAGCCCGTTCCAGAAACAGATTCGGTTTTTACAGAACCGGCTTTCGCCGCAGGGCTACGCCGGCTTGCATCTGACCGTCGGTGCCCTGGTTGTTCTGATTTGCGGCTGGTGTTTCGGTGAAATCGCCGAGGACGTCTCTCATGGAGAACCGATTGTGCAGGTCGATCGATACGTCGCGGTCTGGTTTCATCAGCACGCCTCTCCGATCATCACTCAAGTTGCGAGAGCGATTTCATTCTTCGGCTCGGTTGGGTGGCTGACGGCTGTTTCCATTGGCGTAGCGTTGTTCCTAGTCTTGCGCCGCGATTGGCTCAACGCTTCTCTAATCGCGCTTGTCATGGGCGGCGGCGGCGCGCTTAACGTGGTTCTGAAACATTTTTTCCATCGCGAACGTCCGGTGTTGGAGAACCCGCTGGTGACGCTTTCCAGTTACGGTTTCCCCAGCGGACACACCATGGGAGCGACTCTGCTCTACGGTTTACTCGCGTTGCTCGCCTGGAAAAACCTCCGGAACCGCGCCGCGCGTCTGGCTTGTGTAGTGGGTGCCTGCTTCTGGATCCTGCTCATCGGGCTCACCCGGATTTATCTGGGAGCCCATTACCTAACGGACGTTCTCGGTGCGCTCGCGGCCGGCCTCTTCTGGCTAGCGTTCTCCTGGACTAAATTCGAAACCTTGCGTTGGCGACGCCACTCAACCCGATGTCCCAACTCCTAACATTCGCCATCCGAAATCGAAGGAATGAGTCGTTAGAACAAAGCTTACGTATCCGGCCAAGTTTTAAAAGATATCTCGCTTCTGCGCTATCCGAATCGGCGGCTACAACGCTCCGTGGCGAACCTTTTCGTCGATCGCGAGATAATCGGCTCGCGGCGGACTAAAAGTATCGAGCACGCGCGTCGCCGA
>JBEEGY010000351.1:0-5165 GCA_041167145.1 Verrucomicrobiota bacterium | reverse complement strand
ACTGCCGATGTTGGCCACTTTCGATCCGTTCGGATCCGAAGTTTTCGTCGCCGAACTGGCGAAGTCTGACGTGCGGGTTTGATTTGTATCCGTTACGACCGAGAAAATCCCGAGCGCGGCCGACCCTGTTACGGGCTGGGCACCGATGTACGTCCAAGTAAGATTTAATTTTGTTGGATCGTCTGTCGGGGCGACCAAGGCCGGGTTAGTGCCAATCAGCGACGAGGAAAATGTCCAACCGACCGGCTGCAAGTTCGAACCGGCGACGAAATTGCCGAAATCGTAGATGGTGAAGAAATCGCCGGACGTGACCATTTGATCGACCGTCACGTTGGAGGAATAATTCCAGGTGAAATTGCCGCCAGTGGGAGATGTGGACGACAGCGAAGGTATGACGTCCGCGCGTGCCGAGATCAGCGTTGCACTAACTGCCATGATGCCTAGTAAGTGTGCTTTTTTCATGTTTTTTGTAGGGTCAGTGCGAATCATGAACAGACCGGGCGGAAAACGTCAACACTAAATTCGTGTATTTTGGGGTAGGGAAACATCGGATAATCAAAGGCTATTTTGCGCCACCTTCATGGACGATTCCATTACCCAGACAGACCGCGGCGCACCGAATTTCCCGTGGGCGGGCCTCGCCGTAATCGGAGTCTGGACGTGGGCCATCTGGAGCTGCGCCGAACACTGGCGCGGTAATCCCAACTACTCATACGGTTGGGCGGTCCCGTTGCTGGCATTGGGCTTCGCGATAAGGCGATATCTACAGGCACAATTTCCTGACTGCGACCGTCCAAATCCGGCCACCGGAATTTCTGTGGCTGTGCAAATCTTTGTGGGAATTGCTCTCGGAGGTTTGGTTTTCTTCCTCGAATATTCGCGCGAGCAAATTTGGCATCCGGAAATTGTCCTGCTGAGTATCTGCTTGCTCGCCGTAACATCGACAATCGTCATCCTGCGTTTCTACGGCGGACAATCGCTGGCACGGGCCGAACTTTTTCCGGTGCTTTTTTTTCTAACCGCAGTCCCGTGGCCGCCGCGTCTCGAGCAACCGATCGTCAGCACGCTGATGCGCTGGGTTGCCGAAACGACCACCGAAGTGCTGCACTGGATGGGTGTGGAAGCGCAAACGTCGGGCGCGGCTATCGCTCTCCGTTCCGGCGTCGTCGGGATCACCGAGGCATGCAGCGGCGTGCGTTCGTTGCAGGCTGGAATCATGTTCGGGCTCGCCATGGGCGAATGGTTTTTGCTGCGGCCCGCGCGTCGCGTTCTCCTGCTCCTGATCGCAGTCGCGCTGGCCATGGCGACGAATCTGTTGCGCACGCTTCTGCTGGCGCTTCAAGCGGAACGCTATGGACTCGATTCAGTCGAGCGCATGCACGATCTCATCGGCAACATCGTCATCACGGCTTTAATCGCGGGAATTTGGATAGCCGGAAAACTTCTCGCGGGTGGGACGAAGCAAATAATCATAATTTCCGCCCAACAAATCGCCAGTCGCGCGCGCGAATTGTTTGACCGTATGACAAAACAAACCGCACCGGTCCTGCGTGTGGTGGTGGTGAGTTTTCTCGTGGGCATCATTTGTGCCCGGTCTTTTTCCGCTTATCTCGAACGGCGCGACCGAACTCAAACCGAGCCGTTCTTTGTTGCTAAGATCGACAATGCGCATGGAAACAAATTGGAGCGTGTGCCGCAATCGATCTGGAACGAGTTGCGCCCGACCTTCGGCGAATCCATCCAGCCCCAGAATTGGCAGGCCGGCGCGAACACCGCCGGGCTCTATCATTTCTTTTGGAAACCGTCACCGTGGAACCGATTTGTTCTGGTTCACCGCCCGGACATTTGCATGCCGGGAGTGGGATGGAAGCTGGCCGGCGCGCCCGAGCCGATTGAAGTTTCGCTTAACGATCGTTCGGTCCGCTTTTATGCGTTCCGGTTCCAACGGCAGAACGCGTACGCGCTGCAACTTTGGGGAGTTTGGCGAAATGGCGAACCGGTTTCGCTCGATTATCAGCCCGAACAGGTCCTGGGCGCAGCGGTTCCGCCGCCGTCTTTGCAATTGGAAGGCAAACGCAAATCGGCAACCGAAATTGTGGCTTGCAGCGTGATTGCAAACGACCGCATGCCTGCAAATGAGATAGCTGTGGCGCTTTTGCAGTCGGTCTTCCAATATAGAATCCGATGAGCGACGAGAGAGCTGAGGAATCCAGGCCGCGCGGCGAGTGGCGCCGCAAAGGACGCGAACCGAAAAAGAATCGCGCGATTCTCTGGATCACTTTGTCGATCTTACTCGTCGCGGCGATTGCAGGTGCGAGACCGGTGTATCGCTGGCTCAAAGCGAAACGCGCCGAACATTTTGCCGCGGAAGGAGCGCGACTTTTCCAGCAAGGAAAATGGAATGAAGCGGCGGGAAAATATCGCGCCGCATTGCAGTTGGACCCGCTTGGATATCTTCCTTTAGAAGGAGCTGCGCGGCTGGCCTCGCGCGGAAATCGCCCTGAAGCAATCGATCTTTGGGAACAGGCAATCAAACTTCCGCAGGCGACAAACGCCGACCGTCAAGAGTACGCAGCCTTGCTTCTAAAACTGGGACGCTTGGACGCAGCGAGAAAAATCATCGAGCAGCTTCTGAGCAGCAATCCCGACCTCAAAACGCTCGATCTGGCTTCGCGCTACGCCGAGCAGATGGGCGACACCGCCAAAGCCCTGGAGTTTGCCAAGGTCGCAAACGGTCGCGCGCCGAATGACGATGCGACGCGTTCGCGTCTTGCCGAACTTCTGGCCACTTCCCCCGACTCCACGCAGCGCGCGGAGGCACGCAAGATTCTTTGGGAACTGGCGAACAAGGAAGGCCCCTTCAAGCACCCGGCGCTCCAGGCTTTGGCGCGCGCGCCCGAATTATCGATTGAGGAAGAAAACCGCGTTCTCCAGGCACTCGATGGTGTTCCCTCCCCGACCACGGAAGACGCTCTTCTCGCCGCAAATATCCGGCTCAAATCTCAGCCGAATGATGCCAATCGCATTTACGATGGAACAGTAGCGCGTTTTGGAAAAGGCGACGTCACAACGCGAATTCAACTCGCGCTTTGGCTAAATGCCCACCAACAGTTCGAACGCGTGCTAAATTTTCTGCCGGTGGAGGAGGCTGCGATGAATAATCAGCTGCTCCTTCCGCACCTTGATGCCCTGGCCAACTTGCAACGCTGGACCGACATCGACCATGTGCTCGAACGGAGCGACCTGACTTTCGATCCCTCGGTCCTGGAAGGTTTCCGCGCCAGGAGCGCTCAAGGACGAAACGCCGCGCTCGACGCCGATCTTCACTGGAACCGCGCCATCACGCTGGCCGCCGGCAACCCATTCAAACTGCGCTTTGTGGCGAGTTTTGCCGAACAAAGCCACGCTCCACCTGTTGCACTAAAGGCCTACGAGCAATTGGCGCGTTTCCCCGAACATGCCGCTTTTGCTTATTACAGCATAGAGCGCCTGGGTGGAAAAAGTGGCGAACTCCCATCCCAGCGCGCCGCCGCCGAAAAAATTTCCGCGCTCAAGCCGGGCGATCCCAATTCCCTCGCTCAACTGGTTTATCTGAACTTGCTTCTCGGTTTGGATGTCGATACGAACCTGGCCAAAGCAATCGACCTCGTGAAAAAATATCCGGACCGACTTTCGTTCCGGATTGCTGCCGCGCTCGGTTATTTGCGACAGCACGATATCGGCTCCGCCATGGAGCAGTTTAAGGGTCCACCAAACGCGCCGCCTATCGAATGGAGCAAAACGCCGCCGGCCTGGCGCGCCGTTTATGCCGCTGTGCTGCTGGCCAATGATCAGCGCGACAAGGCCCAGCAGTTAATCAGCACAATTCCCAGCGATGCTTTGAATGCCGAAGAACGCGCGCTGATTGCGCCAGCGCCGTGATCGGCAACTGACGATGTCGATCCTGGAGCCGCGTCCGCTGGGCGCGGAAACGCCGATCAACAATCGCAGTTATAATAGACTCGGGCCGAACGGCCGCGGCCCTTTTTTCCATCGCAGTTCCGGATTCAAATTGATGTCGCCGGCGTCCACTTCGAAACCAACCGAGCGCAGCAGATACGAAACTCCTTCGCGACTGTCCATCGTTTCCTTCAAGCTGCGCGCGAACAGCTCGATGTATTCCTTGTAAGACTCGAGCGCGAGGTTGCCTTCGGCGAAATGGTCGGCCAAGGCGTCGTCGTGATAATCGATCAGATCGATCAGCGCGCGGCGCAAATCCATTCGCACCTTCGGGTCGATGACGATCTTAAAGGGCGTCGCGCCCGGATCGGGTTTGGCCAGACTTTGTTTTTTCGGTCCGGACTGATCGGACGAAACAATCTGGAAATCGCGGTTCTTTTCTTCCATGGGTCGGTCGACAAAATTTGAGCGCGGCACGAGTTCCACGATGTCGATCTTATACCGATGAGCGAAACTTTTCGCGCTAAATTTTTACTGTGGCCGTCGCCCTTTGGGCGAAGTGAGTAGGCCAGCTAACAAACTCGATTTTGCAGAACCCTCACCTCCCGCCTACGCGATGCTCCGGCGTGGCAGGCAATCCTCTTCCTCTCTCCCTCAGGGAGAGACGGACGCGTAGCGCCAGTGAGGGTAAAGGAGTGGGCTAGGGAGAGGCGGACGCAACAGCGCCAGGTGAGGGTGAAGCAATGGCGCGCAGCGCCATATCGGCCAGTCCGGCTCGGACTAAAAGAAAATAGGAATGATCAAGATGGCCACGATGTTGACAACCTTGATCATGGGATTGATCGCCGGCCCGGCCGTGTCCTTGTAAGGATCGCCCACCGTATCACCGGTCACAGCGGCTTGATGCGCGAACGAGCCTTTACCGCCGAAATGGCCTTCTTCGATGTATTTCTTGGCGTTGTCCCATGCACCTCCACCGGAAGTCATGGCAATAGCGACGAATAATCCCGTGACAATCGTGCCAACCAGCACGCCGCCGAGCACAACCGGCCCCAGCGGTTTAATGATCGCGACGGCCACGACAAAAATCAGGGGCAAAAGTGCCGGAACAATCATCTCGCGCAACGCCGCTTTTGTCACGATGTCAACGCACGTTCCGTAGTCCGGTTTGTCCTGCCCGGTCATGATGCCGGGCTTCGCCGCGATTTGCCGCCGCACTTCGCGTA
>JBEEGY010000350.1:0-3512 GCA_041167145.1 Verrucomicrobiota bacterium | reverse complement strand
ATGAAAATTGCGTCCTGGAACATTAATTCGTTGCGCAAACGCCAGGACCGTCTTTTCGCATGGCTCGAGAAGACGCAGCCCGACATTGTTTGCCTGCAGGAAACAAAGTGCCCGGACGAGCAATTTCCTGTGCTCGCCTTGCAAGCGGCCGGGTATCATTCCGCGTATCACGGCGAGAAATCGTACAACGGCGTCGCGATTCTCTCGAAATCGAAACCGAGCGACGTGCGCGTATCGCTTTGCGATGAAGTTGTCGATCCGCAGGCGCGCGTGATTGCCGCCAGGATCGATCATGTGCGGGTCTACTCTGTCTATGCGCCGAACGGTCAAGCGGTCGGATCGCCGGCGTACGATTACAAACTGAAGTGGTATGCACGGCTGCGTGACTGCATTGCCAAAGAACAAAATGTCGATCTCGCAGTGTGTGGCGATTTCAACGTCGCGCCGGAAGACATGGACACGTACGATGCCGAACTTTGGCGCGGCGCAATCATGTGTTCGGAAGGCGAACGCGCGGCCTTTCAAGAACTATGCGGCGCCGGTTTGATCGACACGTTTCGGCTGCATCACAAAGAAGGAGAAAGCTTCAGCTGGTGGGATTACCGGATGCTTTCTTTTCCGAAGAATCGCGGGCTGCGTATCGACGCCATCCTGGCGAGCAAGACTCTCGCCGAACGGTGCATCGCCGCCGGGATTGATCGGGAAATGCGCAAAGGAAAAGAGCCTTCCGATCACGCACCGGTTTGGGCAGAATTTGCCCGGTAGGGCGACGCTCCGCGGAGCCGTCGAATCAAGCATTCGTCGGCTCGACAGAGTCTCGCCCCACCGACATTCTAAACTAAACCGTAATGGCTAACGAACCGCATTTGCGAGTGGCCGCACGACCGCCAAGGCCGCTCCTGATTTGGGATGGCGATTGTCATTTCTGCCGTTTGTGGATCGAACGTTGGCGCGAGATAACGCGCGGCGAAATCGATTACGCAACGTCGCAGGAAGTCGCTGATCGCTTTCCGGAGATACCGCGCGACCAGTTCGGAAAATCGGTCGTATTCATCGATAAAGATGGCGAAGTTTTTTTCGCGGCAGAAGCGGTCTATCGCTCATTGCGCGCCTCCAGGAAATGGCTGTCGTGGAGTTACGATCGCATCCCGGGGTTCGCCGCCATCTCGGAGATTGGGTACAAGATCATCGCCCGCAATCGGGGACTGAGTTCAGCGCTCACGCGCTTGCTTTGGGGCAACGATGTCCGGCCTCCAACCTATTTTGCGGCACGAACGTGGTTCCTGCGCGCGCTCGGTCTCGTTTACCTCATCGCGTTTGTTTCACTCTGGGTGCAGGTGGACGGGCTCGTCGGCGCAAACGGCATTCTGCCTATCAGCGAATTTCTTCCGGCAGCACACGATCAACTCGGCGCACACGCGTTCGCTCTTTTTCCAACGCTATGCTGGCTTAGTTCGAGTAATACTTTCCTGCACTTTCTTTGCGGCGGCGGGGTTGTTCTCTCGTTGCTCTTGATCTTCGGTATCGCGCCTGTCGTTTCGCTCATCAGCCTGTTCGTCTTTTATCTTTCACTCGCCATCGCCGGTCAAACGTTTCTCGGTTTCCAATGGGACATTCTGCTGCTGGAGGCCGGGTTCCTGTCGATCTTTGTCGCGCCCCGTCAACTCTGGCCGCAGGATTTGTTCCGACCGCGGTCAACCCCGAAAGCGTTCGGGGCCGCTACAGAAGAACCGGTCTCTCGTGCTGGTTTGCTCCTGCTTAAGCTGCTCCTTTTCAAACTGCTGTTGATGTCGGGCGTGGTGAAGCTGACCAGCGGCGCCGATTGCTGGTGGAACCTAACCGCGCTCGATTACCATTACTGGTCGCAACCGTTACCCACCGTCTTCGCCTGGTGGGCCGATCAACATCCGGAATGGTTCAAACATTTCTCGGTCGCGTTTTGTCTGGTCGTCGAAATCATCGTGCCGTTTTTCATTTGGGCGCCGCGCCGGCTCCGGCTTCTCGCCGCCGGCTTAATCATCTTTTTGCAAATCGCGATCGCGATCACCGGTAACTACTGCTTCTTCAATCTGCTCACGATCGCACTCTGTTTGTTGTTGATTGACGATTCCATTTGGCGCCGCCAGCGCGGCGCCCTCCAAACTAATGAAGGAACACGCGCCGTCGTGTCCTCTGGCGACGCGCATCGGAGTTTTGGTTATCGATGGTCGAGCTTGCCCGCAATCGCGGTCATCATCGTAACGGTGCCGCTGAATTTTTGGCTCATCTTCACCGCCTTCAAACCGGATTCGGAATGGCCGGGAGCGCTCTCGTTTGCCTATCGCCATATTGAAGCGTTTCGAATCGTCAATGGTTATGGCCTCTTTCGCGTCATGACCAAGGATCGCCGTGAAATCATTATCGAAGGCAGCGCCGACGGAATCGATTGGCTGCCATACGAATTCAAATGGAAGCCTGGAGAGGTGAAACGGGCGCCGGGTTGGTGCGCGCCGCACCAGCCGCGGCTCGATTGGCAGATGTGGTTTGCCGCCCTGGGAAACTACCGCCAAAATCCGTGGTTCGGCCGCCTGATCGTTTGCCTGCTGGAAAACAAACCCGACGTCACCCAACTGCTGGAGCGGAATCCATTCCCTGACCAAGCCCCCCGGTATGTACGCGCGAGCTTTTATCGCTATCGTTTCACGACGGCGGAGGAACATCGGCAAACGGGCGCGTGGTGGAAACGCCAGGAGTTAGGCGAATACCTGCCGGCAATCTCACTCGAACAAGTCCGCTAAACCGCTCGCATGCTGTAGCCGTTTCGCTCTGCGAAACGTGACGGTGATTTCGTTGTCACGCCGCGACCGCGTCGCCCACCCGCCTGCGCAAGGCTTCGGCGTGGCAAGGAGGCAACGGCTACAGTTGAGCGGGGCGGCACCTGCGATTATCTTCGCCATCGTGGCGAAGGAAGAGCAGATCATCACCGAAGGAACGGTCACGGAAGTGTTGCCGGGGACGATGTTTCGTGTCGATCTTCCCGGGGAGCGTAGTGTACTCGCCCATATCTCGGGTAAGATGCGCAAGCATTTCATCCGGATCGTTCCGGGCGACAAAGTTTCACTGGAACTGTCGCCTTATGATCTGACGAAAGCGCGCATCATTTTCCGCGAGGAATAGCCGCCCTGCGGCCGTTGAGGGGTTGAGGAGTTGAGCGGAATACGTTTTAACGCTTCAACGACGCGAGGTAAGCGCAGCTCGCACACGATCTTCGTTTCCTAAGTAAAGATTTGTTTGCGTCGCGGTTGCTGAAACCGTCGAACGCGCAGATAGTTAACAAAATTCAAACTGGAGATTAGCAATGGCTGAAGATAACAAAACACACCGAGCGCCCGACGCGCAGGACAAATTCGAGAGCAGCAAGACGCACGCGCGCAAAGCGGCGGAAGATTTACGCTCCGCAGCGGGCGCAATGGCGGAAGAGTACCGCGGCAAAGCAGAGCAAGCCTGGGGCGATGCGCGCGGTCGGGCCGAGC
>JBEEGY010000349.1:0-2896 GCA_041167145.1 Verrucomicrobiota bacterium | reverse complement strand
ATCTCGCGGCGTAAGAAGCCCGTTCAGATAAAATCGCCCCGAGAGCGCACACTGGAACTTCTCGAGCGCATCGAAGACGAAATCGAAACGCTTTCCCCTTACCAATTCAGTATTCGTGTCTCCGACCTTCTTCGCCGGTATGTGACCGAGCAATATAATCTCCCGGTGACGCGACAGACTTCGATCGAATTTCTGAACGTGATCAAAACTGCGTCGCCCTTTTCCGAAGACGAGAAAGAGTTGCTTAAGGATTTTCTGGATCGATGCGACCTGATCAAGTTCGCGCGTTATGAAGCGACTACGGCCGACAGCCGGCTGCTGCTCGAGGAAGCGACGCGTTTTGTGAAAGGAGGTCAACTTGCAACTGCCTAATTGGTGGCCGGCCAATACCGCCCTAACATTCGCGCACCCCTGGCTGCTTTTGCTTTTACTGGCAATCCCGCTGCTGGCTTATTTGCGCGGGAAGCGCGGGCCGGCCCCTGCGCTCACGTTTTCGTCGACAGCGACTCTGCGCGCGATCGGAAAACAAAGTGCGGCGCGCGCCGGCCAGATCTTGCGAACGCTGCTTCTCGCGGCACTGGCAATTTTTGTAGTCGCGCTGGCTCGACCACAACTGGGCAAGAGTCTCACGCAGGTCGAAGCAAGTGGCATCGACATCATGCTGGTCCTCGATGTTTCCGGCTCAATGTTGACCAAAGATTTTTCGATTGGCGGTGAAGAGGCAACACGTGTCGATGCCATCCGCGAAGTAACGCGCAAGTTTATTGAAGGACGCCCCAACGATCGTATCGGCATCATTGCATTTGGCGGCCGGCCATATGTGGTCAGTCCCATGACATTGGATCACGACTGGTTGCTTCAGAATCTGGACCGTCTCCGCATTGGTCTCGTCGAAGATGGGACGGCGATCGGCTCGGCCATGGCTTCGGCAGCAAACCGACTGAATGATAAGCATTCGAAGAGTCGCGCGATCGTTCTGTTGACCGACGGAGAAAACAACGCTGGCAAGATTCCACCAAACACCGCGGCTGAAGCAGTAAAAGCATTGAAGATTCACCTTTATGCTATCGGCGCGGGCACTAATGGACTTGCGCCCGTGCCGGTTTTCACTGCCCAGGGTCCGCTCACCGACATGGCAGGCAACATTCTTTACCAACGCGGACGTGTAGAGTTTAACGAAGCTGGATTGAAAGAGGTCGCGCGAATTGCCGATGGAAAATTCTATCGCGCCACCGACACGAAGTCGCTCGAGCAGATTTATCAGGACATCGACAAAATGGAAAAATCGACCGTGAGCGTGAAAAAATATCAGCAATACCGCGATCTTTTTCCAATCTGCATCATGAGCGCATGCGGTTTGTTGCTCGGACAACTCTTATTATCGCAAACGATTTGGAAGAAACTGCCGTGAGCAAAACATCGAAGTGTTCAAGCGTTAAAGGGTTAAAGCGCCCGTCCGCTTTATCGCCTCTCCGCTTCATCGCTTCAGCGAGCTTATGAATTTTGGCGCCCCACAATGGTTTTTGGGATTGCTCTTAATCCCTGTTCTTGTCGTCCTTTTCATCTGGGCGGAGCGCCGCGGCGCAAAACGATTAGAAGAATTCGCGTCCGCGCGTTTGCTCCCGCAGCTCGCGAGAACCGTAAATCGATTTCGCCGTTTTCTGCGCTTTACTCTTCTGCTTCTTGGGTTTGCTCTCGCCGTCATCGCGCTCGCCCAGCCGCGATGGGGCTATACGTTTCAAGATGTGCAACGCAAAGGACTCGATTTGCTTTTCGCAGTCGATACTTCGCGCAGTATGCTCTCCAACGACGTGCAGCCGAATCGCCTCGATCGCGTCAAACTCGCGACCCAGGACTTGATCAACGAGTTACAAGGCGATCGCATCGGGTTAATTGCGTTTGCCGGCCGCGCCTTCGTGCAAGCGCCCTTGACCATCGATTACGATGCGGTCATTGAATCGATCAGCGATCTCGACACAAAAACGATCCCGGAAGGCGGCACAAATATTTCGCAGGCGATCGCGCTCGCGATTGAAACCTTTGGCAAGAGCGCGACCGGGAATCGGGCGCTTATAATTTTTACTGACGGCGAAGAGTTGAGCGGCGACGCCGCGAAAAGCGCAAAGGCTGCGGCAGATGCCGGTATTCGCATCTTTACCGTCGGTATCGGCACGCCGGAAGGTTCGCTCATTCCGATTGCCGGCGAAGAGGGTGGAACGGCTTTTGTTAAAGATCCGAGCGGAAAAGTGGTGAAATCCAAGCTCGACGAAAAACGATTGAAGGAAATCGCACAAGCCACCGGCGGTTTTTATCTTCATTTGGAAAACGGTCCCCAGTCGATGAAACAACTTTATGCCGAGGGCATTGCCAAAATGACCGCGGCGCAATTTGACGTGCGCCTGTCGCGCCGTCCAATCGAGCGGTACGAATGGCCCTTGGGCGCGGCGATCCTTGCGCTGGCGATGTCGATCTTGATCGGCGAACGAAAGCGCGTGCGCACACCGGCACGTTCACGCGTTCCAGTGAAGCTCGCGGCCGCGGCAACTGCGCTGTTCCTGCTGATTATTTCTCTCCGAACTGCGTCAGCGGCCGCGCCTGGTCTCCGACTCTATCAAGATGGCAAATACGGCGAAGCCTACCAGAGTTTCCAAGAGGACCTGAAAAATAATCCCGATTCCTCGGTGAAGGACAAAATGCAATTTGATGCCGGCGCCGCGGCTTACAAGATGCGCGATTACAACAAGGCGGAGGAGGCATTCAGTCAGGCCTTGCTCACCAAGGACAAAGGTCTTCAGGGCAACAGTCACTTCAACATGGGCCGGACACTGGAAGAACGTGCCGACATGGCCAAGGCCGATGAGGAAGCGCTCAAGGACCTAACCAACGCACAAACTCA
>JBEEGY010000348.1:0-2679 GCA_041167145.1 Verrucomicrobiota bacterium | reverse complement strand
GCTTCGAAATAGCCGTCCGTGTTTCAGGGGCGGTCGATCCGAAGTTTGCCGTCGACGTAAGTAACTGCGTTGCCGCCAATCCCGACCCGCGATTGTCGATCTTCGCAGAACAGCTCGCCGCCGCGTTTCGATAACTGCCGCGCGTGCAGTTCGCGCTTTCCTAATCGCTTCGACCAATAGGGAGTGAGTGCGCAATGCGTGGAGCCAGTTACCGGATCCTCCGGAATCCCGGCGCGCGGCGCAAAGTAACGCGACACGAAATCGCAATCGATTCCCGGCGCGGTTACGATCACGCCCTGTGTATCGAACTGCGCGATGATGTCGAAATCGGGTTCAAGCGCGGCCACGTCGTGTGCGCCAGGCAAGACCGCGAAATAGTCGCGTCCCTTCAAGACTTCTATCGGGCGGGTGCGCAATCCTTCATCCAGTTTCGGCGGCGGATCGCACTTGCTCACCGGTTGCGCTGGGAAATCCAGTACGAGTTGACTGTTGATCTTGGCCACTTTCAGTTCGCCGCTGCGCGATTGGAAACTGACTGAGTCACCTTTGTGATTGAGATGATTGAAGAGCACATGCGCCGAGGCCAGCGTCGCGTGTCCGCACAAATCGACTTCCACCGTCGGTGTCAACCAGCGCAGATCGAAGTAATTTTCCCGCTCAATCAAAAACGCTGTTTCAGGCAAGTTGTTTTCCGCCGCGATTTTCTGCATCAACTCGTCCGGCAACCATTCATCCTGCAACAGACAAACGCCGGCTGGATTTCCGGCAAAAGGCCGGTTCGTGAATGCCAGCACCTCAAAATACGGAATGATCATTCTTCACTTTCGCTTTGGTTTTTGGTGAAAGCGAGATGGCGGTTGTGTTTCCAGCGAAAGCAGGCGATAGTGCCTTCGTTATTGGATAGCTCTGTTTTGTTCGTTGCGTGGTAGATCGTCGGCTGAGATAGCCTCAGTGGTGATTTGAAACCCGAATCCCGGGAACGGCTCTGTAGCTGGCAGTTTTTTTCCAAAACCAAATCACAATGAAACTATACGTAGGTAATCTCTCCTTTGAGACCACAGAGAACGATCTTCAGGATGCGTTCGAAAAACATGGCCAGGTCAGCGAAGTGGCGCTGATGATGGACCGCATGACCGGCAAATCGCGCGGTTTCGCGTTCGTCACCATGAACGACAAAGCTTCTGCTGACGCCGCCTTGGCCGCGCTAAATGGCAAGGAACTCGGCGGTCGCGCGCTCACCGTTAATGAAGCGCGCCCACGCGAAGAGCGTCCGCGTCCAGCCGGCGGCGGGAACGGCAATCGCCGATTCTCGGAAAAACGCTGGTAGCAATTTGATCGTGCCGACCCGGCCCGAAATTCTCGGAGCCGGGTGGCCGATTAGATCAACACTATGAATTCAGAAAAGGCGATCGAGTTGGAAGGAACGATCATGTCTGTTCTCCCCGGCACCATGTTTCGCGTTGCGCTGGCCAATGAACACCTCGTCCTTGCGCATATTTCCGGAAAGATGCGAAAACGCTTTATCCGGCTTACTATTGGCGATCGCGTCAAAATGGAGATGTCGCCTTACGATGTCGATAAAGCGCGGATCGTTTATCGCCTCGGCTAACCAAACTTAATATTATGCAATTCTTTATGACACCGGCAGCGCCGAAAACACCAAAAGGTCCGATCATCAAACGCCTCCTTATCCGGTGCCCATCGACCGCGAAACTGACGCCGAGCGGTCAGACAATCAAAGAGGAACTATGGGCGGCCGCGAAAATTAAGAGTCACAGACTTAGCTGCCCGCATTGTCAGCGGGTCCACACCTGGACGAAAAAAGACGTCGTCCTCGCGCGCTGATCCGAGAAGATCTTTCCGTTCGATAACGAGCCCGGGCGTGCAACTCCCGGGTCCCCGGGCCGGATTTATGTCGCGTCGTCGAACGCGCGAGGCATAATTGAAATGTGACTAAGGCTG
The DNA here is from genome assembly GCA_041167145.1 of Verrucomicrobiota bacterium. GTDB lineage: Bacteria > Verrucomicrobiota > Verrucomicrobiia > Chthoniobacterales > UBA10450 > Palsa-1382. The sequence goes on along the minus strand of JBEEGY010000348.1, from coordinate 717 downwards.
GGATTTCGTGCATGGCGCGCGTTGCACTCATTTTTTTCCTGGCCGCGGGGTTATCCTCTCGTGCGGCTGATTATCCGACGCCGGCAGAAGCCGATTACACGATCCGCAATTTCAAATTCGCGTCCGGCGAAACGTTGCCGGAACTGCGCATCCATTATCGGACCGTCGGCAAATTAGAGAAGGACGCGCAAGGCAACGCGCGCAATGCCGTGCTCATTACACACGGAACGACCGGCAGCGGCGCGCAATTCATCCGGCCGGAGTTTGCCGGCGAACTCTTCGGAAACGGTCAGCCACTCGACGCGAACAAATTTTTCATCGTCTTGCCGGACGGGATTGGACACGGCAAATCGAGCAAACCGAGCGACGGACTGCACGCGAAGTTTCCGCGCTACGGGTACATCGACATGGTGGCGGCGCAGTATCGTTTGCTCGTCGACAGACTCGGCGTGAACCACGCGCGGCTCGTTATGGGCACATCCATGGGCGGCATGCACACGTGGTTGTGGGGAGAAATTTATCCCGAGTTCATGGACGCGCTTTTGCCCCTGGCCAGTTTACCCACGCAGATTTCCGGGCGTAACCGCGCCTGGCGCCGGCTCAGTATCGACGCCATCCGCAACGATCCGGCCTGGAACAACGGCGAATACAAAACGGTGCCGCCGAGTTTGCGCACCGCCGCGCAAATGCTCTGGTTCATGAGCAGCAACCCGGTTT
>JBEEGY010000347.1:0-3369 GCA_041167145.1 Verrucomicrobiota bacterium | reverse complement strand
TTGCTTAAGCAAGGCCGGCATCGCCTTTAAACGCGCCGTCGCCGCGACCGCGCGAATCCGTGGTGTGTCGTATTCCTTTTTCAGTAGCGAGAAAATCCCGCTCACACATTCGCCGACGTAAACTTGCGGGTTCGTCTTGTCCGATTTTAGAATGCGGTTCCCAAAATCGACTTCTTCCAGCTGTGCGCGAAAGAGAATGGCATCGATGCGGTCGTCCTTTGGCCAACTCCGAGAGCCTTCGCGAGCCCCGATTGTTTCGGGGTTGTCGATCTTGAACGCGCGCACTTTTTCCAACAATGAACGAACGTGTTGCGCACGCTCCGCGATTTTCGCCGGCGAATAATCCGTCAGCTTATTGTCCCATGTGTGCAGACCCGAATCGCTGCTGCGCACCGGATAATTTTCATTTCGCCAGGCGTAATAATCGTTCGCCATCTTGCGCAACGCCGCCGCATCACTGCTTGTGCTTCGGTTCGTGCCCGTGCTCGGCGTCTCCTTTGTAATCAGCGCCTTGTTGGAAATATCCGGATTGCGTGCTGGCGGCGCTGGTGTCGGTTGTGCAGAAATCGATTGGACAACGGCTGCTGCCAAAGTTGCGACGATGAAAATTCTTTTCGGTTTCACCTTGTCGATCTTATCCAGCGGAGATGGATGCGGAAGCGGAAAACGGCGCAACGCCCCTCCTAATTTCCGTTAGGCCGTAACCAGTCGCCGGCCGCAAATTGCCCTTACATCAATCAATCACAACCACGCGATAGAAACTTTGAAGCGAACCAATAGTGCTGGAGTCGATAATCGTGATGGTATCATCACGACCCGGAAGGCTGTCGGCGACAATCGTCCAGTTTGGCGACGTAAGCTGGCTTTTCGATTCTACCCGATATGACTTACCCGTGACGCTGGTAAATGTGATGTACGTGTCGTTCATTTCCCGCCGCACTGACGTGACACGAAGCGTGCTCGCGGCGTTACGAGGATCAGTATGAGCGTGTAATTCCTGCAGATTGGTGAAACCGTCACCGTCGGCATCGTCACCGGCTCGCGATTGATCGGCGAACTGTCCGGTGGAATGACCAAAATACTTCTGTATCCACCAATCCGGAATTCCGTCTGAGTCGGTATCGACCGAAGCATTGATAGTAATCAGGCCGGTTGAACTCGATATTGCCTGAAAATCCGGATTCGTGATTGTGACTGAACGCGACCCGAGGAGAGCGGCCGGCGACACCGTGACGTTAACCGTGAGATGCGTGGGATCGGAGTAAGTCAGGTGATTCACTGAGACGCCGCCGCCGTTTACGATCACGCCGAGATGATTGGGAAATGTTTTGTCGGGATCGAAAAAACCGGAGCCGTCCTGCGATGTCCCGTTGATCACCATATCAACATTAAATTGGCCTTGTACCATTGACGACGGTGTCGCGGCCACCGGCATTGCGGGTGGCGGAGCTTTAATCTGGATAACTCGCACCGCCCACGAATCGGACGTTGTGGAATACTCCTGCAAAGTCCAAAAGGTCATGTCGTCATTCGGATCGACCGACATCGCCGCGTAGTCACCCCAGCGGTGTTGATTAAATTGGTTTTGCAGATTGTTGCTATTTGCTACGGCAGATTGCACGACGACGGGCGGGCCGAGGGCGCCGGGCGCATCCGTCGCCAACCGGAACGCGGCCGCGACTTCGGGATACCGATCTGAGGCAGCGACATTGCAGGCGATCGCCACATGCCCTTGTCCCGAAATTGTACCGGCGGGCATCCAATAACTGCGTGGGTTCGTCGGCGACGGATCGAACAACGTGCCGGATTGCGCGAGCGTGGGTATTCCGATGAGATTAGTAATTTCATACCACCGCACCGCGTCGCGACCGCCGCCGTTGCCAGCCGATCCAACCGAATCCACTTCGATGTTATGACCCGTCAACAGACTGGCATTGTGCATCCGCGCCTGAAAGAGACGATCGTCAAGATCTTCGAGGGGAAAACTACTGCCGAACGCGAGAACACCGCCTTTCGGCTGAGCCGTGGCTGGAACTGCTATCGCGATGTTAGCTGAGATTGTCGGGAAGCCGCCGGGGTCCGTAATTCTCCGAATCATCAAATGGTCGTTGGAAAAAATATCCTGCCCGATGAAATATCCTTCAGTGGAATTCGGGTCATCGTTGTCCACGCCTTGCGGAGCAAACGGGCCGGCGCTCGAATTGCTCGCCATTTGACGAAACGCCGTCACGGTTAGACTTCCGGCGAGCAAATCCGCTTTATTCACCACGAATCCGGTGGAGCCGACGTAGACAGGAGGATGACTTTGCGGTGAGAAAACATTCCCGCCAACATAGAGAGCGTGGCGATCGATTCCGAGCGTATCGAAGTCGAAGAAGCTCCCGGTGTCTGAATTAGGTGTCGTTCCGACTTCCGAGAATTCGAGCTGAAAGAAGGTGAAGCTTGTTTCGGCTGTGATTAAAGGACCGGAGCTGACGGCAATTACGATCCGTGTCGGCGTCTCGTAAGAAAGCATCGAGATGAACCACCGGGTTGAGAGTCGATCGTAGCGCACGCGCGGATCCGCCGTGTCACCATCGCCGCGAACTGAATCGAAAAAGTTAGCCGTCGTCGTGTCGAGCGCGCCATCGAGATTGCCATTACGGTCGAAACTTCGAATTCTCCCGTTGATGCAAATAAGGAATTGCGCTGGTCCGATATCGCCCATGCTATCGGGAGGAACCGAACCGGAATCGGCGTAGTGCGCCGCATCAAAACTTGTGCCCGTACTGACCGTCGTTTGCGTGATAGTCTGCGATAAGGATTTCGAGGTGGCGGCGACTTGCTTCTTCGCGCGCGTCCGCGGCGGTTTTGCCCGCGGGAGCGTCGGTTCCGTTTCAAATTCCGGGCGGACCTTTCTTACGCGATGCCTGGTCGATCCCAAACTTTCTCGCAACATGATGTCTGCAACGGTTTGCCGAATTCCGGGCTGACCCGTCCACCGCCGAGAGCTTTCGCGAACAGCTGGCCGCGGCGATCGGGATCGAAAATCATTTGAGATGATTTTGTCAGGGGGCGACCATTCGAACGCAAAGGCGAGAATCGACAGAAGAGACGCGAATCGTGTACTCATTATCTTGTCGCGGCTATCGCCTGCCGGAACGGGGAAAAGTCAGATTAGGAACGTGGTTAATGCTGCCACGGCCAAAATTGTGTTGGCTTTCACATTGTCGATCTTAGCAACCGTTGTTTCCTGCGGAAGTGGAAACGCACGCGATTTCACGGTTCCTTCCAGCTAAGGGTCCGCTCTCAACCGATTCATTTACAGAATGGATTTGCAACTCGATAACAAAACGGCGGTTGTGACCGGCTCGACTGCGGGAATTGGAT
>JBEEGY010000346.1:0-5695 GCA_041167145.1 Verrucomicrobiota bacterium | reverse complement strand
GAACAGATGAAAGCCCCCCTTCCCCCCCCCATGAAAGCCCCCCGTCACCCCCCAGATGGAGCGGTAAAGGGTTGCTCCGCCGTGGGAAGCGATGTTCGAGTCTTCCCGATGCGCCTTGAACCGGTTTCGGTCATTTTGCCCGTTTTCAACGAGGCTGACAACCTCAAGGAGCTCTTGCCGGCTCTCTTTCGCAACCTCGATGCTCTCGGCCTTTCCTACGAGGTCCTTGTTGTGGACGACGGCAGCATCGATCAAACGGGCGAGATTGTCCGGCAACTGGCGCGGCCGCAGCTGCGCCTCGTCCAGTTGCGGCGAAATGCCGGTCAGACGGCGGCTCTCATGGCCGGGATTCGTTTTTCCAAGGGAGATATCCTCATCACCATGGATGGCGATTTACAGAATGATCCGGCCGATATTCCGCGCCTCTTGGCCAAACTGGATGAAGGCTACGATCTCGTCTCGGGCTGGCGGCAAAACCGGCGGGACGCGGCGCTCCGGCGCAATTTGCCGAGCTGGCTGGCGAACCGGCTCATCTCGGCGGTTTCGGGGGTTCATCTGCACGATTATGGCTGCACCCTGAAAGCCTATCGGCGGCAGGCGCTGCAAGGCGTTCAACTTTACGGCGAGATGCATCGTTTCATTCCGATTTACGCGTATTGGAACGGGGCCCGCGTGACCGAGATTCCAGTGAGGCATCATGCGCGGCGGCACGGTGTTTCCCACTACAATTTAAAACGAATTCCGAAGGTTTTGCTCGATTTGTTAGTCGTGGTTTTCCTGCATCGCTATGCACAACGACCGATGTACGTTTTTGGCGGGGTCGGTTTAATCAACTTTGGCATTGGCGTGATCGCCGGCGGCACGGCTCTGTATGACAAATTTTTTCGGCACGAATCCTTCATCAAAACCCCGCTCCCGCTGCTCTTTGTCATGGCTTTTATTACGGGGACAATGTGTTTTCTCATGGGGCTGCTCGCTGAATTGCTCGTGCGCACTTACTATGAATCGCAGAACAAGGCGACTTACACGATTTTAGATGCCGGGGCGGGGCGGGGTGGCAACGGTCTTTCGCCCGCATCGGAACGGTCCGCGGTGCAGGCGTTTTCTCGTTCGTGAGGACTCGCCGGGCCCGCTGATCTTGTGTGTGGCATCTGCGGTTTCGTCGGTCCCGGTTCAGGCGAGACGCTAGAGCGCATGTCGCTCTTGCTAAGGCATCGTGGCCCGGACGATTCGGGGACCTGGATGTCCGCGGTTCCGCCGGTGCATCTGGCCAGCCGGCGCCTGGCCGTGCTTGATTTGCCGGGCGGGCATCAACCGATACTGACGGACGACGCACAATTCGTCATCGTTTTTAACGGAGAGATTTACAATCACCGCGAGCTGCGCGCTGAACTGCAGGAGCGGGGTCACAAATTTCACAGCGATCATTCCGATACTGAGGTTATCCTGCTCGGTTACCGGGAATGGGGATCAAAATTGCCCGAGCGTCTCAATGGCATGTGGGCCTATGCGATTTACGATCGCGTGCGCGGCCAGCTTTTTTGCAGCCGGGATCGGTTTGGCAAGAAGCCATTCTTTTACACCCGCACGCGCGATGGATTTGTCTTCGCTTCCGAGCTGACTTCGCTGGCGGCGCATCCCGGCGTCACGAAAACGGTATCGCGGCCCGCGCTCCAAAAATATTTTGCCTATGGCTACATTCCTGCGCCCTGGTCCATTTTGGATGGAGTTTTCAAACTTCCAGGCGGTTGTTCGCTTCTTCTCGATGTCCGGTCGCTGGATTATCGCGTGGAAAAATACTGGGACCTGGTGCTCGAGCCGTTTGAGCGTCTGCCCGCGAATCCAGAGGAAGAATGGGGGGAGCAATTGCGCGAACTGTTGGATCGGGCTGTCCACCGCCGATTGCTCGCGGACGTGCCGGTCGGCGTTTTCCTGAGCGGCGGGATCGACTCATCGGCGGTCACCGCTTTTGCCTCGCGCCATGTTCCCGTGGGGCAGCTGAAGACCTTCAGTATCGGATTTGCCGAGAAAACCTTCGACGAGACGAGCTACGGTCAGCTCGTTAGCGCGCAATTTAAGACCGATCATAAACTGGAAACTCTCTCCGTGGCGCGCGCCCGGCAACTGGTCGATGAATGCCTGACTCGTTTGGATGAACCGATGGGGGACAGTTCGCTCCTGCCTACCTACTTGGTGAGCGGCCTGGCCCGACAAGATGTGACGGTGGCGCTGGCGGGCGACGGCGGCGACGAATTGTTTGCCGGTTACGATCCGTTTCACGCGCTCCAGCGGGCGCAACTTTACAAGCGCATTTTCCCACGGCCGATTCATGCCGCAATCAAGGCAATCTTCGATCGTTTGCCGGCTTCGCATGCGAACATGGCACTCGACTTTAAAATCAAGAGAGCGTTGCGCGGATTAAGCTACGAACGGCGACTCTGGCTGCCAGTCTGGATGGCGCCGCTCGACCACGCCGGCCTGCAGGATCTTTTCGGCGAACCTATCGATCTCGAGGAAGTTTACTCGGAAGCGATCGAGCAGTGGGAGAATTGTCCGCAAACCGATTTGGTCGACAAGACCTTGCAATTTTACACCAAGCTTTATTTGCAGGATGACATCCTGGTGAAAGCCGATCGCGCCAGCATGATGCACAGTCTGGAAGCGCGCGCGCCCTTTCTGGACATTGAGCTGGTCGATTTCGTTAGGCGAATCCCCAGTGCCTATAAATATCGCGAAGGCACCACCAAATACATTCTGAAGAAGGCGCTGCAGACAGTTTTGCCGCGCGAAATCCTGTATCGACCGAAGAAAGGATTCGGCGTGCCCGTGGCCCACTGGTTTCGAAAAGGGGAGCTGGACCTGGCCGAGGCGCCTTTTGCTTCCTTGAATCAGCGGCTGGTAAAACGGAGGGCGGAAGCGCATCGCTCCGGCCGAGCGGATGAGTCGGCTTTTCTTTGGAGTTTTTACGTCTTGAAGAAATGGGCCGAAACGAACCGGGTCTCCCTGTAAGCCGCTTCTTAACAGAACGCCCTTTTCTCAGGCGCACCCATTCTCAGCTTCGTTTCGGCATAGCTACGTTGGACTAGGTAAGCTTGTATACCATCCACAGGGCAACGCCGCGATGCCTTCGTGCCGCTCGACTCCGTTGATTTAATGCGGGTTCGACACGCTCGATGACGAAGATCGAGTCGACTGGATCGCTGTGGTTGAGGGGGCAATGAGCTTTCTTCAATACTCACTCGTTCAATGCCGGCCCCTGGAAAACTCTCCCTGCGATTGTGCATTTCAACGAAGCACGTCATGACTCTTCCATGTTTTAGTGTTCTGGCTAGACTCAAAGGATTAACAGCTACCCAACTGTAGGCCTAGGTCACCAGTTGGCTGGATGAGTTAAGTCGAAATCGCACGGCGCACACATTTGTTTCGTGACAAAGATGAAAAAACTCGAGGGCAACCGACACATTTCAACCGGTAACGTTCGTGCTTTCGTACTCTGTGGCGGCCAGGGCACTCGACTCCGCTCGGTCGTTGCTGACCGGCCAAAGTCGATGGCTCTAATCTCGGGGACGCCTTTTCTTCAACTGTTGCTCGAAAGACTCGGGTCTCAGGGAGTCGATGACGTGGTTTTGGGAACGGGCTACATGGCAGAGAAAATTGAGCGCTACTTCGGGGATGGAAAACAGTTCGCCTTGCGTATCCGCTACTCCAGAGAGCATGAGCCGCGCGGCACCGGCGGAGCGCTCAAGCTTGCTGAACCACTCATCAGTGACCCGGTTCTTGTCCTTAACGGCGATAGCTATGTCGAATGGGACCTTGTTCCAGTGCTGGAACTGTTTAAAACCAAAGATGCCGATTTAGTCATCGTGCTGCAAGGAGTTGCCGACGTCACTCGCTATGGAAGCGTGGCGCTCGATCGGGACGGACGCGTTACTCAGTTCGTTGAAAAAGGCGTTGCGGCGGGTCCTGGTCTAATCAACGCAGGCGTTTATTTGCTTCGAAAACAGATCGTGCGCGGTCTGCCAGCCGGCACAGCGATCTCGCTGGAGACAGAGGTATTTCCCCGCCTTCTCGACCGCCGGGTGTATGGGTTGGTTTGCACCGGGCTTTTCATCGATATCGGAATACCGGATGACCTGCGCCGAGCACAAGGCTTGCTAACTCCGCACACGCCCGTCAATAAGCCGTCTCAGACTTAGCGGTTTTTGAGCCGCAATCGGCCTGAAGGCCCTCGCAATTGTCCTCAAAGATTTTCGCCAACAGCCAAACCATTCACTAAACATCATCATTCGGCCGAAACGGCACCTACTCTAACTGTTAAGATCCTTTTTCGTTGCACGGCTCAGGACGTCAAACGTGGGCGCGCGCGTCATCTCGTTGCTGCTACCGCTTTGTCATCAAAAAGATTCAGCAAAGGTACCGTCATCACAGTCGTGATGATCGCCATCAGCACCAGCATCGTGAAAATGGGCAGGGAAAGGATACCAAGATCATAGCCGATATTTAGCACGATTAGTTCCATAAGGCCACGCGTGTTCATCAATGCACCCAGCTTCAGTGACTCCCGCCATGACATCTTCATCATTCGACTAACAAGCGATGTTCCTCCCAGCTTGCCCACGGTAGCTACAGAGATAATTACAAGGCAAATTAGCCAATCCCACGGGCTATTCAGTAGACCGATCTGCGTGCGCAGACCAATAAAAGCGAAGAAGAGTGGCAGCAATAGAACGGAACTGAAATGTTCGACTCGTAGTACTAGCTTTTTGCGAAAACCGCCACCGGAGGGCATTACGATGCCGGCTAGGAAAGCACCGAAAAGTGCGTGGATGCCGATGATTTCGGTACTCAGCGCCGAAAGGAGGACAGTTCCGAAGACCAACGCAAGGACTCCTTTCGTCGGCTCCGACTCATTCAAGAGTGATTGTCCCAGCAACCGGCGCAAGAGCGGCTTGACGATGAAAATCATGGCGGCGACATAAACCCCCAGCAGTAAGAGGCTAAACGCGGCGGTCTTAACGTTCGCTGCGCCGGCGATTGCTACGACAAAAGCCAGAATGCACCACGCTGTCACGTCCGCGATTGCGGCGCAAAGCGTCGCCATTTGGCCTAATTTCGAACGGAAAAGTTTCCGATCCTGCAAAATGCGGACGAGTACGGGAAATGCGGTGATGCTCATGGAAATGCCCACAACGAGTGCGAACGGCGTAAAAGACACGGCCGACGGCGCATAATTGTTGTACAGAAACAACGCCAGCACGACTCCGAAAAGATAAGGGATGAGAATGCTCGAGTGGCCAATCACTAAGAAGCGGTGCGCGCTATCACGGAGCTGCGATAGGTCCAGTTCCATGCCGACTGCAAACATGAATATGCACACCCCGATCTGGCTAAAGAGCCTGAGCGCATCGAGAGACGCTGGCGCAAACACAAAAAGGAAAGCTTGCGGGGCTAGCAGGCCGAAGAGAGATGGACCTAACAGAATACCAGCCGTCATTTCCCCTAGTACCGCAGGCTGTCCGAGACGCATAAAAGTCCAGCCCATTGCGGAGGAGACGCTGAGGATAATCGCCAGTTGGAGGATGAGGCGGCTGAGTCCAGTGCTGGCATTATGCGCGAGGGCGGCGAGAATCGTGGGGGATGGAGAACGGATCGCATCTGCGCGGTGGACACCTTCCTGCGCGACCGCGGTGTGACG
>JBEEGY010000345.1:0-13860 GCA_041167145.1 Verrucomicrobiota bacterium | reverse complement strand
CTGCAAATCGGCGCGCCGGACATGACGTTTCCGAAAATCAACGCGGCCAGCTTCTGGGCATTCGGGGTCGGCGGCGTTATCATGCTGGTGAGCTTTTTCGTTCCCGGTGGCGCGGCCAAAGGCGGTTGGACTTCATACACGCCGCTTTCCGTGCTGGCCGATAAAGGGCCGGCCTACCATCCGTTCTGGAACGGTCAGACTCTCTGGCTAGTCGGGTTTATCTTCCTGATCACGTCGTCATTGCTGGGTGCGATTAATTTCATTACCACGATCATTCAACTGCGGGCCAAAGGTCTGACCTGGATGCGGCTGCCATTTTTCGTTTGGGCGCAATTCGTCACGGCGTTTCTGCTCGTACTCGCCTTTCCGCCGCTCGAGGCCGCCATCGTCATGCAACTCATGGACCGCATCGCGGGCACGAGTTTCTTTTTGCCCGCGGGAATGATTGTAAACGGCGCGCCGTTGCATGTCAGCGGAGGTGGCAGTCCCCTTTTGTGGCAGCACCTGTTCTGGTTCCTCGGACACCCGGAGGTTTACGTCTTGATCCTGCCCGGCATGGGAATCGTTGCCGAAATTTTGGCGAACAACTCGCGCAAGCCACTTTGGGGTTACAAGTCGCTCGTTTTTTCCGTGCTCGTGCTCGGGTTTCTCTCCTTCATTGTCTGGGCGCACCACATGTGGCTTACCGGTATGGGCGCAACCGTGAGCGCATTCTTCCAAACCACCACGCTAATCATTTCCATTCCGTCGGTCATCATTCTGAGCGCGTTTTTCATTTCGCTTTGGGGCGGATCGATTCGTTTCAACGTGCCGATGCTTTTTGCTACCGCGTTCCTGCCCATGTTCGGAATTGGCGGCCTCACCGGCATTCCGCTGGCCTTCAATTCGGCCGATCTCTACTTGCACGACACCTATTATGTGATCGCGCATTTCCATTACATCGTTGCGCCGGGCACGATCTTCGCGCTCTTCGCCGGCATTTATTATTGGTTCCCGAAAGCGACCGGGCGGCGCATGAGCGAGTTCTGGGGCAAGGTCCATTTCTGGCCATCGCTCATTTGCATGAACGTGATTTTCCTTCCGATGTTTTTGCAAGGCATGCTCGGAATGCACCGCCGTTGGTACGATGGCGGTCAGGGGTGGAACGTTTCGAACGTGACGGTCTGGGGACAAACCGGTTTCCATTGGAACTGGTGGATCTCGAGCGCGGCCTGGATCATGGGCCTGGCCCAAATTCCGTTCATCATCAATTTCTTCTGGAGCATCCGGCACGGCAAAAAAACTGAAGAAAATCCGTGGCACGCGACCACGCTCGAGTGGACGGCGCCTTCGCCACCGCCGCACGGAAATTTTGTGACTGCGCCAGTGGCTTATCGCGGTCCCTACGAATACAGCCTTCCTGGTCGGGAGAGCGATTACACGATGCAAAGCGATCCGATCCAGCCAACCGAACGGCTTCGTCGCGCCGAGCCCGCACCGGAACCGGTGCACGTTTAACTTTTCTCAAAAATCGACATGGAAATTCCGTACACAGTTTCGACTCGGCCGGACACCGGGCTTTGGAATGCCAAAGTCGGCATCTGGCTGTTCCTGGCTTCGGAAGTGATGCTCTTCGGCGGACTTTTTTCCGCCTACATTTTCCTGCGACTCGATGCCGAACCGGGGATGTGGCCGCACGGCTTATTGAACGTGCCCGTCGGCACAATGAACACCGCTATTCTGATCGCGTCCTCCGTCACGGTGGTGCTCGCGTGGGCCTCGCTCAAGATGCGTCGATTCTGGGCCTATTGGTGGTACATGCTGATCACCATTCTCTGCGGCGTTACCTTTTTGTTCGTTAAGCTTTATTACGAATGGCCGCAAAAATTCGACCACTTCGGTGCCTTCATAAAAAAAGACGCGCTCGAAAAATATGAGCCGTATCTCGGCAACCATCACCTCGAGCAGAAAGGTCTGCCGCCGCGGCTGGAAATAAGCGGCCATTTGCATAACAAAGATGCGCTCAAGGATCCGAATATTAAAGAATACGAGATCAAGCTCGACCCGGTTAATGCCGATCCGACCAATCCGGCCAACGATCGGCCGCATTTCTTTTACAGGCAGCCGACGGAGAAGACGGCCACGATTGAGAAAGAAGATGTGGATTACGCGAGCATGTTTGTGCCGGCTCACAGCGCGTATTTTGCGAGCTATTTCACCATCACCGGTCTGCACGGAGCACACGTTCTCGGCGGCGTGCTCGTCTTCATTTATTTCTGGCTGCCGATCGGCTCGAAACTTTACAAGCGCAACCCCGAACACCTCGCCAACCGTGTCGAAGTGGTCGGCTTGTTCTGGCACTTTGTCGATCTTGTCTGGATTTTTGTCTTTCCGCTCTTTTATTTGCTCTAGCCCATGAACAATCCGCCTGACGTTTCACCCGACCCGAGCGAGCACGAGGAATACGCGCACAACGTGCAAAAGCACGTGCGCGCTTATTTGATGGTGGGCGCGACGCTGCTTGCCTTCACTGGGGTCACGGTTGCTCTTTCCTACGTCAACTTCGGCACATCGAAGGCGAACATTGCCGTAGCGCTGCTCGTCGCCACGTTCAAAGCGGGCTTGGTCGCGGCCATCTTCATGCATCTCGCCGCCGAGAAACGCTTGATCTATCGCGTCCTCATTTTCACCGGTCTCTTTGTCTTCGCGATGTTCTGGCTCATTTATCTCGCCTGGTACGATCCGGTTACTCGCCACTAAATGTCCTTGAGAGGTTTCCACATAGTCTTCATCGTGTTTTCGACGCTGCTCGCGATCGGCACCGGCGTCTGGTGCATATGGATTGATCTTATGGAAGGCGCGCCGGTGTTTCTTGTCGGCGCCGGGTTCTCGTTCGTGGCCGCGTTTGGATTGGTCGTTTACGGGATTTGGTTTTATCGGAAAATGAAACGGCTGCGTCTCATCACGTGAGAGCAAAACTCTTTTCCATCTTGTTATTGTCGATCTTGCTCCCATTGAGCGAGGCGATGGCCTGTCCGTTTTGCTACGGGGCCAAGGACGGTAAATCGGCCCAGAACATGGCCGTGGCCATTTGGTTTCTTTTCGCTGCGATCATGTCCGTTCTGGGCGGCATCGGCGCGTTCACTTATCATCTTTGGAAAATGGGCCGCACGCCGCTCGAGCCGCACCAGGAATTGAGCGAGGAAGACTTGGACAAATATGTTTAGCCTCGCCAGCTTCAACTCGTTTATCGGACAGCCGCCCAACGCCTCCGAGCACGGCTATCAGATCGATCACATCATCGAGTTCTGCCATTGGTTCATGGGTGCTCTTTTCATCGGCTGGTCGCTCTATTTCGTTTATGTTTTGGTTCGCTTTCGCAAACGCCGGCATCCCGTCGCCGATTACCAGGGGATCAAGAGCGGAATCTCAACCCACCTCGAGTTTTCCGTCGTTCTCATCGAGGCGGTCCTGCTCATCGGTTTTGCCATTCCGCTTTGGGCCAAGCGGGTCAATCAATTCCCGGAAGCCAAGGACACGGTTCTCGTACACGCCATCGGTCAACAGTTTAACTGGAATTTTCATTTGCCCGGTCCTGACGGCCAGTTCGGTCGTCGCGATATTCATCTCGTGACCAATTCGAACCCGCTCGGGCTCGATCCCAACGACCCGGCAAGCAAGGACGACATTGTCACGCTAGGCGAATTGCACGTGCCGGTGAATCGCCCGGTCATCATTGAACTTTCGTCCAAGGATGTGATTCACAACTTTGCGCTCGTGCATATGCGCATCGCGCAGGACGCGATCCCGGGCTCGCTTATTCCGATGTGGTTCAAGCCGATCAAAGAGGGGACTTACGAAATAATCTGCGGACAACTTTGCGGACTCGGCCATTACAGCATGAAGGGATCTTTGGTGGTTGATACGGCGGCCGATTATCAGGCTTGGTTGAAAGAGCGCGCCGAACTTGCTGGAACCCAAACCGCGCCGCCGCCCACCGCCCGTCCGCCGGGCGAGCCGCCGCCGGGACCAACTCCGGGAACAGTTGCGCCCCCGGGTGCGCCGAAGACCGCGAATCCAAGTGGGCAACCGGAAGGCCAACCGGGCGCACCACCAGCGCCCTCGCCCAAGATGCTGTAGCCGCTTCGCTCTGCGAAGCGCGGCCCTAAACATGAATTGCGGGCGCACGCTGTGTCGCCAGAGGGCAACGACTACAAAAATCTATCCGCGAAATTCGCGTAATCCGCGGTTATTCTGATTCAATGTCGTCCGCAAGAACCTGTCCAGAGCGAGAGTCGAACGGATCGACAATGTGGCTCAATCGCTTCGCGTGGTTGTTGTGCGTGGCCACGGTGTTTCTCGTTTGCAGCGGCGGAATGGTAACGAGCAAAGGTGTCGGTCTCGCTGTGCCCGATTGGCCGACCACTTTCGGTTACAACATGTTTTTGTTTCCAGTTTCGCAATGGGTCGGTGGAATATTTTTCGAGCACACGCACCGGCTGATTGCTTCGGCTGTTGGATTCATGACCATCATCCTCACTTTGTGGTTACGCTTCACCGAGGAGCGGCGTTGGGTGCGCAATCTCGGTTATCTCGCGCTCGTCGCCGTAATCTTGCAAGGCGTTCTTGGCGGCTTGCGCGTGACGATGTTGAAAGATGAGATCGGAATCTTTCACGCCTGTCTCGCGCAAGCATTTCTCGGTTTGCTTGTTGTCATTGCCCTCGTCACAACAAGGTTCTGGCGATCGCTTGCGAGTGTAGATGTCGATCCATTCGACTCCCGTTCCCACCATGGCGGGCAGGCAGGACAGGTTCTTGCCAAGCTTCGCGCGATCAAGACGCTTGCACTTTTCACGACGGTGGCGATTTACGTTCAACTCGCCCTCGGCGCGACCATGCGTCATCAACATCGCGACCTCGCCATTCTCGACTTTCCAACGGCAAACGGCACATGGATTCCGGACACTAACGTGGATGCGCTCGCGAAGATCAACGCGTGGCGCGACGCACGCGCCTTCTCCAATGTCACCGCGTTCCAGATCTGGCTGCAAATGACGCACCGCTTCCTCGCCGTGATCATCGCGATCGGCGTGATCATGGTTTGCCTTCGTATTTGGCGAGACGTGCGGCAGATAGTGCCGCTGCGGCGATTGTCGATCTTGTGGGTAGTCCTCGTCTTTTGTCAGATTATGCTTGGCGCCTGGACGATTTGGAGCAATAAAGCCGCCGATATCGCCACCGCACATGTCGCGATGGGCGCGCTCATGCTATCGTTCGGCGTGAGTATTTGCGCGATCGTGCTGCGTCTTTTGCATCCGCAAACGCCGGCAAGATCGACAATCGAAGTTGAACCAAAGCTTGTTAGAACGTGAAGAGCGCTGCCATCGAAACGGAAACCGCAACTGCAGCCCCGTCTGCTAAATTATTTCAGCGTCGCCCCGGGGATTTTGCCGAGCTCGTCAAAGCGCGATTGACCTTGCTCGTCCTGCTCACGACCGCGGTCGGTTTTTATGTTGGCGCGCCGGCCCCGGTTAATTATCTCGCGCTCTTTCATGTCGTGTTTGGAACGGCGGCGGCGGCGGCCGGCGCCGCTGCGCTCAATCAATGGTGGGAACGCAAAGCGGACGCGCTTATGAGTCGCACCAAAACACGACCTGTGCCGGCGGGACGCATGCGGCCAATTGAAGCGTTCATTCTCGGCGGCGCGCTTTCCCTTTTCGGAATCAGCTATCTTGCGGTTGCCTGCAACGCCTTGAGCGCGGTGCTCGCCGCTACAACGATCGTGATTTATATCTTTGCTTACACGCCGTTGAAGCGTGTTACGACCACGAATACACTCGTCGGCGCAATTCCGGGAGCAATTCCACCAATGATTGGTTGGGCGGCCGCGCGCGGGCAGATTGACATCGGTGCCTGGAGTCTTTTTATCATTCTGATGTTGTGGCAACTCCCGCACTTTTTTGCCATCGCCTGGATGTATCGCGACGATTATTCGCGAGCGGGATTTCAAATGGTCTCGACGGATGATCGGACCGGCGAACGCAGTGCGAGCCAAAGCGTTTTCTTTTGTATTTTATTGCTCGTTTTGGGAGGTCTTCCGGCTTTTCTCGAAATCGCGTCGTGGATTTATATTCCGGTGGAGCTGGCACTGGGCGGCTGGTTTGTCGCCATGGCCATGCGCTTTTTGCGAATGCGCACGCCGGCGGCCGCGCGCGCTTTGTTTATCACTTCGATTGTTTACCTTCCACTGTTACTCGCCACGCTTGTTTTAACAAAATCATGAATACAGTCTCGCTACCCGCGGCAAGATCGACATCTCCAGCCGCGAGCATTTGGAAAATGGTGCTCCTCGGGCTGCCGCTCGTGATCGCGACCGCATTTTTCTTTGTTTGGCGAAGTCAGGTCAACCAGCTCGCTAATCGTCCCATTCAATCCTTCGGCATGGTTCCGAGTTTTCAACTCACAAATCAAAATGGCCAGCCTTTCGGTTCCGCGCAGCTGGCCGGCAAGATCTGGATCGCCGATTTCATTTTCACGTCCTGCCCGGGCCCGTGCCCGATGGTGAGCAGCCGGATGAGCGAGCTGCAAAGGCCGCTGCAGAAAAACGACGTGCATCTGGTTTCGTTTAGTGTCGATCCGGAAAAGGACACGCCGGAAGTCTTGCGCGGCTATGCAGAGAAGTTGAACGCGCAATCGGGACGCTGGGATTTTCTGACCGGATCGAAGTTTGCGATCTACGATCTCACCAAGAACGGATTTAATCTGGCCGTGTCGGACGGAAGCGAGGAAGCGGGCGTTCCCGTGCACACCACGCGCTTCGTTCTGGTAGATCGACATGGTGTAATTCGCGGTTATTACGACGCGCTTGCGCCGGATGCGGTGACCAAGCTACTTGCCGATACGAGCCATTTGCTGCGCGAACAGCCGAACTAAGATCAGCGCAAGCGCGTTAGCGGTTGTCCTCGAACCAGCTGACGATTTTATAATTATTGATAATGCCGCTCGAGCCGGAAGCTTCATCGTAATGAAGATTGGTGACGCCCGTCATGGTCACTGTCTTTCCCACGACCGATCCAAAAACATGCCCGCTGCTTCCGCCACCGTTGATGGATACATCGGCATTCGGCGCATAAACCGCAGCGCTAATTTGTGCGTTTCCACTAAGATTGACGTGTCTACTTGAACTGTCGCTCGGCTGCACACCATACAATTGGAGGTCGCTCGGCTGGTTGTTGCTGTTAATGATTCCGTTGCCGCTTACATCGACATTGCCGTCGAAGTAAATGGCAACGCTGACGCCTGGTTGAACGACAATTTGAGAAGTGCCCGTGACGCTTATATTGCCGGTGACGTGAATTTCAATATAAGTGGGGCTGCCATTCGGATTTCCGGCCAGGGTGAGAGTATCGTTGCCGTTCAGTGAAATGTTGTTGAGCTGATAGCGCGTTGTCGCAGCCCCTTTAACTGCGCCGGCATTTAGGGTGACCGTATTTGTGACTGTGGATGGTGTTGGATTGATGGAGGGCCAGGATGGGGCCCCGACCGGGATCGGTTCCTGATAAAAATCGGTGCGCTCAACTCCAGTAATGTTCGCCGCGCCGCTGACCGTGCCTGAATTTGTGGCGACATCGCCGTAGATGTGCGCGTTGCCGGCCTCGATTAAATTTCCATCTGTGGCAAGATCGCCGTTCTGCTGCCGTTTGAGCGGATCGTAGAGACCATTGGTCGATTTGGCCGGATCACGAGAGTCGTAACTATCGATAACAATGTTTTGATTGGTAAGATCGAGGGTGCCGACCGCCATGATGGCCTGGTTGAAAGCCGAAACTGGTCGCACGATTGCTTCGGCTCGGCGGGAGACCTGCGGCGCGCTGATCGCATGCGCAGTAAGGACGCCGTTGGTAAAACGTTCCCAGCGCAAACTCAACTTGCGCAGCCGAGTGTCCTGTTTGTTGTCATTTATGCGCGCTGGGCCGGTGATGGGCATCGTACCCACTGTCCGAATGCGATAATATTGCCAGCCGCTCGCATCGATTAGCGTGCCAGGTGCATCGACATTCACCTCAATCGTCATGGGCGTTCCGACCAAACCGGCATTTGGGATGGTAGTCAAGCCGTAGCTCGTGACGCCGTTTCCCGGTATGTTGTTCCATCCATTCCAAGCCTGATTCGGAGCCGGGAAAAGCGATTTCCGCAGCTCCACAATTCCGAGGTCGATGCCAGATTCGGCCCCGAGCAACGCTTCCTGCCAGGTGGCGGTTTGAAGGGCGTGCTCATACTTAATTGAAACAAGGCGCATTACTTCTGCGCCGAGAAGCGAGAGGATGGCGATCGTTAGGACTGTCCAAACCAAAATGCTGCCTTGAACTGTGTGATTCCGAGTGTGCATCAGTAAATTCCAATCTGATTGTCGGTGCGTGTATTGCGGAGAAGCGTGGTGTTGTAAAAGGCGGTTGCGGCAGTGGCATCGCTGGAAGCGCGCCCAGACCCGAATGTCGGGTTAAAAGTGATTCTGGTGGATACAACTTTCCCCGCGTCGGTTACGTCAAAAACGAAATCCTGCACGTTAGTCGCAAGCGCGGTTGGAGTCGCATTGTCCTTTTGGCGATAGATTGTCCCGCCGGACAAATAATAGTGAACTTTAATCGAGCTGCCTGGGGCTCCGTAGTAAACTCCCCCATGCTGGTCCAGCGCCGGCGTTTGGGGATTGCCGTTACTGTCGTAGTAATTTGGGATGTAGATGGAAGTGTCGTTCCTCGCTGCCGCTACGGAGAGGGCGCGGCGTAAATCCAAGGCCAAATAATCGGAGATTCGCATTTGATCCGCGTGGTTGAGCGCGAAGTCCGCCGTTGCCGAATAGTTGCGTTCCAGGGCGGTGAAACCCATGAGCAGACCCAGGGTGATGGCCGAGAAGATCAAAGTGGAAATCATCATCTCAGCGAGAAGAAATCCTCCGGCGTGGCGCTCCGCTCGCGCGAATGATGCAAAGTGGCGGGCTCCCTTTGTCACTTGGCCACACCGCCTTTCGCTAGAATCGTCACAGTCTGGCGAGTTGAATCGCGGTCGTTCGGCGCTCCAGTAAAGTTTACCGTCCAGATTACCTTCATCGCGTTTTCGGTCAGGAGCGACGAATTCCGAGCCACCACGCTGGCCGAGCCGTTCCTGCGCGTAAGCTGTGTGATGTCCGTTGAAGTGCTGGCATAGGGGATGAGCGTAAGCGTTTCCGAGAGACCCTTAAGTCCGTTGCTTCCTGGTGCATCGGTGTTGAGCAAGTTTGCCAGAATCCAATTTGCGTCAGTCACTTGATGCCAATTGGCGATGCGCATCGACTCAACTCGCTGTTGCAGGACCTGACTGGCCCAGGCCGTTTCCTTGGCCATTTTGATCGTCCCCATGGTTGAAGTGTTCATGGTAAAGAGGGAACCAAGAAAGAGAGCGCAAATGCTCGCGGCGAACGCGGATTCGAGAAGGGTGGAAGCACGATGGCGTGCCTGCGCGAGAGAGAGCATTGTCAATTGGATGGGAGCAGAGGACATGCCGGTCGTTATAATTTCCATAACGCCCACCCCGAGACCGGGTCTACAGCCGCCCTCGAGGTTCAGGAATCGATTTTTACCGAGGGGCCTTCGTCGCTCACCATCCGCAAATACTCCCGATACTCGCCGTTTGGTGCGCAATCGATTAGCGCGGCGAGCTGCGTCTGGTTGATGAAGCTCATGCGGAAGGCAACTTCCTCCAGGCACGCGACCTTTAATCCCTGGCGATGTTCGATCGTCGCGATGTAATTGCCGGCCTCGAGCAAACTGGTTTGCGTTCCCGTGTCGAGCCACGCCATACCGCGGCTCAGCGGTTTCACATGCAACTGGTTCTTCTTCAGATACAACAGGTTCAAATCGGTGATCTCGAGCTCGCCACGCGCGGATGGTTTCAACGCTTTGCAGAGATCGACAACTTGCTCGTCGTAAACGTAAAGACCAGGCACGGCGAAGTGACTTTTTGGCTGTTTGGGTTTTTCCTCGAGGCTGATTGCTTTGCCGTTTGCGTCGAACTCAACCACGCCGTAACGCTGCGGATCGCGCACCTGATAACCGAATACGCACGCGCCGTGTTCAATGGCAAGCGCATCGCGATAGAAGTCGAGCTTCCCGTAAAAAATATTGTCACCAAGAATGAGCGATGCACCGGAGTTACCCAGAAACTTCGCACCGATCAGAAAAGCCTGGGCGATACCTGCGGGTTTCGGCTGTTCCGCGTAATCGATATGCAGACCGAGTTGCGCGCCATCGCCCAGGAAATCGCGCAACATGGGCAAATCCTTTGGCGTGGAAATGATCAGAATTTCGCGGAGACCGCCGAGCATTAGCGTGGCCAACGGATAACAGATCATCGGTTTGTCGTAAACCGGGAGAAGTTGTTTGCAGACGATCTTGGTGATCGGAAAAAGACGCGTGCCGGCGCCGCCCGCGAGGAGAATGGCCTTTTTTTTCATGTGTGATTGGCGATCTTAAACTGGTTCGGCCCGTTCCCGGCTCCAGCGCACGAGCAGTTCCGACCATTCTTGCCAGAAACTTCCATGCCCGGTCAAATCGATCCCGACTCTTTCTGCAACTGATTGGAACAGTTTTTTATGTGACGCGGCCTTATCGAACAGGAAGGAGCTCGATCGTCGTCGCAACAATTTGGGATCGCTCAGGCGCCCACCGCGACATTGACGGAGAGCTTCTTTGATCCATTCCGGCGACACGGGAGGATGCGGCTCAATCGTCGCGCTCAGGGAAAGATCGACCAGTTTCCTCAGAATATTCGCGCACACCAAAGCGCGGGAGCTGGTGGCGTGAATGTGCGAAACGTTTTTCTCGTTGAGCACCTGGCGCAAACTCACGGCGAACCGGCTTTCTCGCAAGAAAAGCGCGGCGGGAACCCGCTCTTCACCGCTGGCATGGTCATCTTCAAATCTTTGCGCGAGAGCGCGGTTCGTCCGCCATTCCGCTTCGATGACCATAGCGTCCGGGAGAAATTCGAGAGTCGGCGCGACCTCCTTTTGTTCCGGAGTCAGACCGATTTCGGGGTCGAACTCGCAAACGATGGGCTGGATCGAGATGTTGCGCCGTGTCATCTCTTTTAATTCTCGCTCCAACTGGGGCAACCAACTGTCCGGCCACCGATCGATCAAATAAACGATCTGATGGACCTTGTGGCGCGCGGTTGGTTTCGGGCGCGCGACTGATGAAGTCTGAAAAAGTTCAAGCAACGGTGCGATTGTTTTATTGATCTCGAAGTTTTGCTCGACCCGCGCGCGCCCCGCTTGGCCGAGTCTTTCCCGCAACGGTAGATCGACAATCAATTGTGCAAGCGACTCGGCGAGCGCGTTCGAGTTACCTGGCGGTACGAGCAATCCAGTCTCGCCGTGGACGACGGACTCAGGAATCCCGGCGATGTCTGTGGAAATGACCGGCCGGCCCGCCGCCATCGCTTCCAGGATGACGGTCGGGAAAACGTCGCTCGCGCCGTTGCTATCCACCACGGAGGCGAGGGAAAAAATATCGGAGGCGCGCATCTTTTCGAAGACCGCTTCGCGCGGGAGCGAGCCGATTAAGGCGACGCGCGACGTCAAATGTTGATTATCGATCTTGGCCTGAAGTCGATCGTATTCGGGTCCATCTCCGACGATTTCGCAGCTGAAATCGACATTGCGTCGGGCAAGGTCGGCGCAGGCGTCAATGAGGTAATCGAAACCTTTGAAGGGAACCAGCCGGCCCACACTGAGGATCTGCGCGGATTTGTTTTGGGATGTTGGCGAAGGCGCCGGAAAGTCTTGCAAATCGATCCCGTTGAATACGCGATAAATCTTGGAAGCAGCCTCGGGGCATCGCTGGGCGAGCAACTGGCCGCTATGGTTTGTTTCCACTGCGACGAACGTCGCGGCTGCGCAGATTTCGCGCAGAAGATCGTCGTTCCGGAGATCGGCCATGAAGTCCTGGCCGTGCGCGGTCATGCTGAAAGGAATTCCGGAAATCTCTTTTAAAAAGAGCGCGGTGTGCGCGGCACGATTGGCGAAATGGACGTGGAAATGATCGACACCGGCTTGGGCGAATAGCTCTGCAAAATAGAGCGCGTTGCGCGCGCGCTGGGCGGGCTTATAACGCCAGCCGTAGTTCTCCTCGTGAAGATCGACTAGTGCGCTTGGCCATTGCCCGCTGGCCCTGGCGTTCTTCTCCAAAACTCGAAGCACCGCTTGCGGCGGCGCGTATCGGACCGGCGCGCGCAGTCGCGACGCGTGCGCGTGGCGCAAACTCGAGAGCGGCGGATAAACCGAGCCGATTTCAAGGGAGAAGCCGAGTTTCTCCAGCGCCAGCATCTCGGTGTCGCAAAAGGTTTGCGAGATTACCGGATATCGGGAGTAGAGATAGCCGAGGTGCAAGGACGTTGAGTGGTTGAGTGGAAAAGAGAGAAAGATGTCGAATTAGAGTCCTCTCAACTCCTCAACTGCTCAACCTCTCAGCTTGAGTTCTACGAAAATCGGACGTCCTTGCCGGGGTCCATTTCAAAATCGAGGCTGAGCGACTCCGAAGTGTTCGGTTTGATCACTTCCTCGGTGAACTTCACGAAGACAGGGTCTTCGCGGAAGATGGCGAACTTGTCCAATGACTCAAAATCGATGGCGATAAAGAACGGCCATGGCATTTCGGGATCGATTCGTTTCCCGCACTTGATGGTCTGGACCTCCGGAATCTTGAGGAGCTGCATGCGAGCATTCATCATCATCTCCTCGATGCGAGCTGGGGTCACCTCGGGCTTCAATTTGTAAAGGACAACATGATGAATCATCGGAGCTAAACGTATTAGGCGGTTCCGGCGAAGCGTGCAAGTGGGAAACCGTCGATAATGATGATGTCGATCTTGCGCACCGGGGGCGCCTATTTCTTCCAGTCGAACGCGCCTTTTTTAAGCGCGTAAACATAGCCGACCATCAGGATCGAAATGAAGCTGAGCATGCTCCAGAGGATCGTCGTGCTGTGGGCGACCGTTTCCTTGTAAACCACGGCCCACGGGTACATGAACACGATCTCGAGGTCGAAGAGGATGAAGAGCAGGGCCACGAGATAGAACTTCACGCTGAAGCGCGGTTGGGCCTCGCCTTGCGGAATCATCCCACACTCGTAGGCGGTGTCCTTGACTCGCGTGCGCCGGCCGGATTTACCGACGATGACGCTTACGATCAGGACGGCGGCCGCAAAACCAATAGCCACCACTATCTGCAACAGAACGGGCAGATATTCTCGAATCATCGGCTCTACTCGCCAAATGCGGCGCGCTCTGCGCCGAAAGCGTTACCGGACGGGTACAGGACGCACACCCGGGATATGGCCGTTCTGCGGAGCGATCGCCGCCGCCAGGGCCGAAGGCAATCCCTTGTATTTCTTGCCATTCTTTTTGACCGCACCGCGCGCCACGAGGTTTTGCAGTTTCTCGTAAGCCCGAAGCCGCAACATTTCCTCGCCCCCGCTGGCCGCATTACGGGCCCTCAGGTTCTCGTGCACGATGTCGAAAAGTTGCTTGAATTCAAACGATGCACGCCGGGAAAGCACCGCAACCAGCTCCTCGGTCACCAGATCAGGAACTCGACGGGAAAATGCGTTTTTCTTGAGAATAGCCATAGGGCCGAAATGATACCACATCACGCCGCTTTCGCAGCAGAATTCTCCGGCACCCCCAGACGAGCGGTTTAACTGCTAGTTCCGAGAGGTTTAGGTCCGGTTTTCGGCCTCACGGGGTGTTGCTTGGATCAGGGGTCGCGGAAGGTGTGGACGGTGGCATCACCTGAAGGTGAGGGGCGATCGGCGGACCGCCGCTTTGCGTCTGCTGATGATACATCGCACC
>JBEEGY010000344.1:0-2705 GCA_041167145.1 Verrucomicrobiota bacterium | reverse complement strand
AAAGACGAATACATCATTTACACCGCGCACTGGGACCATCTTGGACGTCATTTCGAGTTGCCGGGCGATCAGATTTTCAACGGCGCGGTTGATAATGCGTCGGGCGACGCCGCTGTTATTCAGCTCGCGGCTGCGTTTTCGAAATTGAATCCGCCGCCAAAACGCTCGGCCCTTTTCATGGGCACGACTGCTGAGGAAGCGGGCTTGCTCGGTGCGAAATTTTATGCGGAGCATCCGCTTTACCCGCTCGAGAAAACACTGGCCGACATCAACATCGACAGCATGAACGTCTGGGGCAAAGCGCGTGATGTCGAAGACACCAGTTTTGGTTTTACGACCTTGGACGACATGCTGGCCGAGGCGGCAAAGCGGCAAGGCCGCGTCGCGATTCCAAACAGCCGCCCGGAAAAAGGCAGTATTTATCGGGCCGACAATTTTGAGTTTTCCAAGGTCGGTCTTCCGTCACTTTACATCGGCAAAGGCGAAAACCTGCTTGCGCGACCGCCGGACGCGCCGCTGCGCTCGGATGAATTCGATCTGCACGACTACCATCAGGTGACCGACGAAGTGAAACCCGACTGGGACCTGACTGGCGCGGTGCAGGATGTTCAATTGCTCTTCGAGGTCGGCTACCAGGTCGCAAACGGCGACAAATTCCCGGAATGGAAAACCGGAACCGAATTCAAGGCGAAACGCGATTCGATGATGAAGAAGTGACTGCATTTTCAGCACCGATGAACAGAGATTCGCTTTGCCGTTGTTTCTCATCCGTTAAGATCCGTGTGAATCTGTGGCTGCTGTTGCCGGTTCTTTCTTCGGCATGAGTACTTCCGTTCCAATTATCAGCGCGCTCATTGGCGCTGTGGTTCTGTTGTTTGGCAGGAAATTGTTCTGGCTTTGCGTGGCAGCGGTCGGATTCGCGGCGGGTTTTGAGATTGCGCCGCTACTCGTGCATGAGCCGTCAACTCTTGTCATGCTCTCGCTGGCCATCGTGCTGGGGTTTATCGGCGCTTTGCTCGCGCTGTTTTTGCAAAAGATCGCCATCGCCATTGCCGGCTTTCTGGCCGGCGGAAAATTAGCTGTCGCCGTCGCCGCCGCGTTTCTCGTTCATCCCGTGCAATATTTTTGGATCGTTTTTCTGATCGGCGGAATCGTCGGCGCGCTGCTCCTGCTTGTCTTGTTCGACTGGGCGCTAATTGCACTTTCCTCGGTCGTAGGCGCCTACTTGATCTTAAGCGCGTTCTCTCTTCCGCCCTCCGGAACGAGCATCCTGTTCCTCGCGCTCGTCGCCATTGGTGTGATCGTGCAGGTAACGTCAATGCGCAGAGGCGGGACCATTTCCGCCGATTGATCCTGGAGGGACGAGCTCCGTCTCGTCCGCATTCAATGGGACGGCGCAGAGGCCATCCCTTCAATTTTTGATGACAAAATGTTGATCGACAGGAAACATACGGCATGAACTCACAAACCTTGGGATTGCGTCTTGCCGGGATAATCTTCGGGCTGGTCTGTCTTGCCCATCTGTGGCGTTTAGTTGCACATACGAACGTAATGATTGGGCATCATCAGGTGCCGATGTGGCTAAGCGTGTTGGGATTGATCGTGGCTGCAGTGATGAGTATTTGGATGTTTCGACTTTCCGCGGCCCGCGCGAGTTGAAGTCGTTCCGCCGGCATTAGAAAGTAGAGTGGTTTCAATCCGTAAATGAAAAATTCCTATCTCGCCCTCATTTGCGGCGTGCTGTTGTTCGTTGTTCTCTCCATGGCGTGGTGCAAACCGCAGCAGCCATCTCAATCGCCCGGTGCTCCAGCGGCGACTACATCGGTCGCGCCGTCGGCGAGTCCAAGCGCATCGCCACCGGCGTCGGCCACTCCCACGCCCACCGCCAGCGTGTCACCGAGCGCAACTCCATTGGCTGAATTGCGCAAAGCTTCGGACAAAACTGCGCCGGCGGTGATTCTGGTAAGCGTTTTCGACGCGTCGGGAAAATTGTTGCGCACGGGCACAGGGTTTTTCGTTTCGGACGACGGTAAGTTTGTGACCAGCCGGCGTCTCGTTGAAGGCGGCGTGAACGCCATTGCCAGTACCGCGGACAAGAAGATTCACAACGTTATCGGGGTTCTGGCTGAATCGCCCGAACTTGATCTCGCCCTTCTTAAAGCCGAAACGAAGCAAGTCCATTATCTGCCGCTTAACAATGTGGCCACGCCCGAAAATGGCGCGCGAGTCGCGATCGTCGGTAGCTCACTGGGGCGCCGCGATGGAACCAGTACCGAAACAAAAATCGCGGCGAAACGCTCCGACGATAAAGCGGAATGGCTCGATTTAGAGGCGCCGATGCCGAACGAGACGAGTGGCTCGCCGGTCGTAAATGAAAACGGAGTGATCGTCGGAATAATTACGGCGGACCGCGGAAAGAATCCCGCCGCCAACAGTGTTTTGTCCTCGAACTCGCTTCAGGCGTTCCTCACCAAAGTAGAGCCTGGCGCGACGGCCCGCTGGGCCGGGGCACCGTCTCCGAGCACTACGCCAAAGCCGACGCGAAAGGGAAAAATAATTTTCAATCCCGCCCCTGTTTTTCCGACGGGACGGACCGTGGTCAAAGGGGTTGGGAGCTATCGGATTTTTTTTGATTCCACCGGTAGCGCTAAGAATGTGCAGATCCTGCGATCAGCCGGTGCGCCCATCCTCGATCGCGCGGCCGT
>JBEEGY010000343.1:0-3419 GCA_041167145.1 Verrucomicrobiota bacterium | reverse complement strand
CGAGGTAATTGTCGATCTTAACCTGTTCGCCCTGCTTGGGCAGGTGACCGAGCAGATGGGTAACATATCCGCCGACGGTACTCACGTCCGCACTCTCGAGTTCAAGGCCGGCCAGATCGTTCAGTTCATAAAGACCGAGCGAGCCGGCCACGACAAATTCCTGGTCGTCAATCTTGCGAAACTCTTCCTTGTCCGTATCGAACTCGTCCTGAATATCGCCGACCACTTCCTCGAGCACATTCTCCAGCGTAACCATGCCGACCGTGCCGCCGAATTCATCGATCACCATCGCCACATGGGCGTGCCTGGCCAAAAACATCTTGAGCAGTTTCTCCAGAGCCATCATTTCCGGCACCGAGATCAGTTCGCGTTTGATCTTCAACAAATCGGGATGCGGATCGCGCAGCATCGGCATCAACTCCTTGATGTGAACGAGGCCAACCGTGTTATCGAGATTCTCCCGGCAAAGTGGAAACCGCGTGTGCCGCGATTCGATCGCTTTCTTCACATTCGTCTCAAAATCGTCTTCCAAATCGAGATAAACGATCTCGCCCCGCGGCGTCATGATGTCGCGGACGACGCGATCGCGCAGATCGAGCACGTTGACAACCAGCTCTCGTCCGAGCGGCGACACTTCTTTCGACTTCTCGCTTTGATCGAGAATGAGGCGCAATTCCTCTTCGCTGTGCGCCAGCTCGGTGGCGGCGACCGGTCGAATGCGCAAGAGGCCGCGCAAAAGAATATTGGACGATTTGTGCAGGAGCCAGATCGCCGGGGTGAAAAGAAAATAGAAAACGCGCAGAGGCCGGACCAAGCGCAAGGCGACCGAAACCGGGTTGCCGATGGCGATGTACTTGGGCGCCAATTCGCCGAAGACAATGTGCAGGAAAGTGATGCCGACGAAGGCGAGCGCAAC
Source organism: Verrucomicrobiota bacterium (assembly GCA_041167145.1). Taxonomy (GTDB): domain Bacteria; phylum Verrucomicrobiota; class Verrucomicrobiia; order Chthoniobacterales; family UBA10450; genus Palsa-1382. The sequence continues at coordinate 2,503 of JBEEGY010000343.1, read as the reverse complement.
CGAAACCGATGTGATAAAGGCGTGCGAGTGAACGTTTATCAGGGCGAAGAACGGTTGAAGAATCTGCACGAGAAACTGCTCGCCGATCCAGCCGAGCGCGAGACTGGCCAAAGTGACGCCAAGCTGCGTGGCCGACAGATACGCATCCAGATGCGCGCGCACGTGTTTGACGAAAGCGGCCTGCAGATTCCCCTCTTCCACCAGTTCGTCAAGCTGACTGGGGCGCACTTTGACAATGGCGAACTCACACGCCACAAAAAAGCCATTAAGAATGACAAGCGCGGCGATGGCCGTGAGTTTCCCGAGCAAAATCGCGGGTGAATCCCAGTATTGTGCGACCGCTTCAGCCAGCGGGGTCACAGCAAAAAATGGAAGTAACGAAAAGCTCATTGCACGGATGCATCCCTCGCATCCGGGACCCGAGGTCGTAAATACTACCAGCTGGACTTGGTTACGCCAGGGATGAGCCCCGCCGATGCCAGCTCGCGAAACGTCAGACGCGAGACTTTAAATCGACGAATGAAAGCGCGGCGGCGCCCGGTAACCTCGCAGCGGTTGACCACGCGCGTAGGGCTGGCGTCGCGCGGCAATTGGGCCAGGCCAGCGTAATCCTTCTTCGCTTTTAACTCCGCCCGCACGGAGGCATATTTCTTTACCGTAGCGCGCTTGCGATCGTTGCGGTTTATCCAGGAAGTCTTCGCCATAAAGAAGCGCCGAATGTATGGGCCAGCGCGGAAATTGCAACCGGTTTTTCTGAGCCAATTACACTTCGCGACCGTTCTGGATACGATTAGATGGTGCCACCTTTTGTAAGATCGGCGAAGACCCGCCGCAAATGGATTTGGTCTTTGTTGAGGCGCTCAGCATCGATGGGGAGCGTAGGAGCCTTTTCACGTGTTGATGATCCCTCACCTCAATCCTCTCAGCGCTCCGCCCGGTCGTGATCCCGGGGCGGACGCGAAAGTGCCGGGTGAGGGTTAGTTGCGCGTCATTCTCTTTTTGACATCAGACATCAAACATCAGACATCAAACATCCGCTAATGCTTCCACTAAACTCAAAAGATTTTCCGCAAAGCGCCAGCGATTTCGAACGCGCCGTGGAGGAGGGTCTGCGCCGCTACGTTCGGAAAGATGGGCGTATCGTGACCATCAGCGCACGTGTTTTTCCCTATTTGGACGAGGTCGCGATGAATCTCGATGGCGCCCAAATCGATTCGAGCCTGCTGGCGCCTGTGTCTCTCGCCGGCGAAACAAAACACGCCTGCGAAGCGGCCATTGTCACAATGGGCGCTCGCAATGTCTTAATCCAGGGGGTTCCTGTCAGTTTGCGCATGGAAGTGCGCGACGTGGTTTTTCACCAGGGAAAGGATGCCGCGGGTGACGCGTTCCTCGTCGTGCAGAAGGCGCGAGAAGGCCACATCGTTGTCTCCGCTGAGCAATTGGACCTCGAAAAGATGATTGCCGAAGCCGCGCGCGTGCAAGCGGCCAAGAACGGTGTGTCGATCGAAAATGTGCGGCTTGCTTTGCGCGCGCGCGGGGCGCGCTCGATTGCGGCAAACGTGCGGCTCCAGGCCAAAAAACTTCTCTTCCGCGCCAACATCGACATCGCGGGTCAACTCGACATCACCGACGATTTCGTGGCGAAAACGTCGCAACTCAAGTGCAAGGGCGATGGGGCAATCGGCTCGCTCGCTTGCGGCGTTCTCGAACCACATCTGCAACGGCTTAATGGCGCCACTTTTCCGCTCATGTCATTGCCCCTGGGCGAAATCAGACTGCGCGACATCCGCATCGCGGTGGCAGATACGGTGGAAATCACGGCGGATTTCGGGACGGACGATTCATGATCATCAAGATCGGTTACGACATTCAATTCGAGCTCGCCGGACCAACTCCGATGATCTTGATGCTTTATGTCCATCCTTCGCGTCGTCACGACCTGCGCTCCGAAGAAAAATTGATGGTCGAGCCGGCCGTGCCGGTTACGCAATACCACGACATGTTCGGGAATCTTTGCGGTCGGGTGCTCGCGCCTGCCGGGAACGTTCGCTTCACTCTCGATGCGCTCATCGAAGATAGCGGCGAAGCTGACTCGAAAACGCAGGATGCCGTGCAACATCCCGTGCAAGATTTGCCGGACGACACTCTCGTATTTCTTCTGGCCAGCCGCTATTGCGAAGTGGACAAACTCAGCGACATCGCGTGGAGACTTTTTGAATCGGCCCCTCCAGGCTGGCCGCGTGTCCGGGCCATTTGCGATTGGGTACACAACCACATCACATTTGGGTACCAGTTCGCCGACCCGACCAAGACGGCGTTCGAAGTTTATCAAGACGGCAAAGGTGTTTGCCGCGATTTCACGCATCTCGCCATCGGGTTTTGCCGATGCATGAATATTCCGGCGCGTTACGTCACCGGATATCTCGGCGACATCGGCGTGCCGCCGGACGGGAACCCAATGGATTTCAGCGCGTGGTTCGAAGTTTATCTCGGTGGCGAATGG
>JBEEGY010000342.1:0-9688 GCA_041167145.1 Verrucomicrobiota bacterium | reverse complement strand
ATGGATGCCTCTCGTGTTTGCGTGGTGTTTGCAACCATGGGTGGCCGTGATTGGACGACCCATTTCAAAGTGGTTCCAACCAGTCACCGGATTCGGTTTCACCATTCTCGGGTTTGCCGGAGCAATGTTGTGCGTTCTGTCGACGGCTGGCACATTTTTGTGCTGGCGTGAGATGGGAAAATCGTGGCGACTTGGGATCGATCCGGATGAGAAGACGAAACTCGTTTTTGGCGGACCATATCGATTCGTGCGGCATCCGATTTACGCGTTATCGAGTGTTCTCGTCCTCGGCACGCTTGCCACAACGCCTACAGCTTTAATGCTCGTCCTGGCGCTTCTGCACCTTTTCTTTTTGCAAATTGAAGCGCGGCGCGAAGAAAAATATCTGGTGGCGACGCACGGACACTCTTACGCCGATTATCAAAAACAAGTGGGGCGGTTTGTTCCGCGCCACATTTCGTGGTGAATCGCCGCGGCGCGAGCCAGTTGAACGATTTTCAAAAACTCATGCGGCGCTGGGCTGAGCTCGGCCCTTACAACGCTGGGCATGTTATGAGCGTCACTGGCGCTGCCGATGTCGAGCGATGGCGCAGCGCGATCATCGCTGTGTTGCGCGAAATCGGTGTGGATGCACTTGAACAGTTTTCCATCGCAGTGTGCTCGGAAGAGTTGGACAAGAAAGTTGCGCAGGAGCTTAACAAGCCATTTCGAGCGGGGGACTGCTCGCTTAGGGCGTTCGTGATTGCCGATGCGAGCGATCATCATTTTATTGGCGTGGTTTTTGATCATTGGTTCGCCGATAGCGCGTCGATGCGATTGTTGATGCATCGATTTTTCCTCTCCTACCGGAGCGTGGATGGCGCGCATGGGCTGTCGCCGCTCCAACTAGGCACAGCTGACGGCGATGAAATTTTGGATGCAGGCAAGAGCGCTTTCGGCGGTTTGGCGGCGCTTATCGCTTGTTTGCGAAGTTATTGGCGCCATCGCCGCGCGCATCGGGTCCGATTGGGTGATCCGCTGGATTTCCGTGCCGATTTTTTCTCCATGAGTTTTCCCAATGGGTCGGTCGATCGGATTCGCGCGGGGGCAAGAACGTTCAATGCAACGGTGAACGATTTCTTCCTCGCGGCCGCGGCGCAAGTTCTTGGCGCGCGCACTTCCGTCGCGCGCTTGAACGCAAAACGCAATCGTATTGGCCTGGCCACCGCTGTCGATCTACGACCTCGCGCTGGGGAAGGCCTCCATGACGTCTTCGGATTTTTTCTAAGCTACTTCACAGTCGTTCTAGATCACCCCGAGAAGGAATCATTCGAGGACCTGACGCGTGCGATTGCCGAGGAAACCGGCACCCTGAAGGCGAAAGCGCATCCGATTCGATTTATTCTGGGCTTGCGTATTGCGCGCGTATTGTGGGATGCGTTTCGGAAACCGCGGCGGAAAGCCCAGCTTTTCCAAAAGATGCTTCCATTGGTCGCCGGAGTTTCGAACGTGAATCTGACGGGTTCATGGGTAGATCGAGACGACACAACGGCGAGCGACCCGAGAGTCATTGATTACCTGCGTGTTTCTCCGGTGGGTCCCCTTTTGCCGCTCGTCTTCACGCTCACCACTATTCGCGATCGGCTGTCCTTGTCTGTGACTTATCGGACGACGGCGTTTTCCCGAATTGAAGCGGAGCAAATCGCGCGTGACTTCGTGGCTCGACTGCTAAACGTCGAATAAAGTTTTTGCTGTGGTAGTCTCACCGGCATGGGTGAGAGGCTTTGGAAAATCGGCGACCGCGTTGTCGATCTTTCGCGGCGTGGAATGATCATGGGTGTACTAAACGTAACGCCGGATTCTTTCTCAGATGCTGGCGAGTTTTTTTCCCTGGAAAAAGCGGTGGATCATGGACTACGGATGGCGGCAGAGGGTGCGCAGATCATCGATGTCGGCGGTGAATCGACCCGACCGGGAGCGGAACCTGTCTCAGGTACGGAAGAATTGCGCCGCGTGATTCCGGTGATCGAAAAATTGCGTAATAAGGTCGACATCCTCATTTCGATCGACACTTCTAAGTCCGAGGTTGCGCGCGCCGCGTTCGAGGCCGGCGCTTCGATTGTGAATGACGTGACGGGCGGGCGCGCCGATAAAGAGATGATGGCAATAGTGGCAAAACGAAATGCCGGGTTCATTATCATGCACATGCAAGGCGAGCCGCGCACGATGCAGAGAGATCCTCGCTATGTCGATGTTGTTTCGGAGGTGGCGGATTTTTTTAGACAACAATATGAGCGCGCCCTAAAATGTGGGATTGATCCCATGGCCATGGCGTTTGATCCGGGAATTGGTTTCGGCAAAACGCTTACGCACAATCTCGAACTTCTCGCGAATCTCGAACGTCTCCGCGTAGATGATCGGCCGATCGTGGTGGGCGTTTCCCGCAAATCTTTTCTCGGCAAATTAATCGGTTCCTCGAACGTAGCTGATCGATTGGCCCCGACGGTCGCGCTCACTTCATTACTTCGTGCGCGAGGCGCGAATGTTTTTCGTGTCCATCACGTCAAAGATAACGCGGAGGCATTGCGTGTAACCGAAGCGATCCTGGAATCTTAAAATGTTGCAGCAACTCATTTATCTTTGGCTGAAAAGCTGGCGCAGCATTTTCGAGATCATTTTACTGAGCGTTGTTCTCTACTACGGCTATCTTTATTTCCGTGGTACGCGCGGCGCCAAAGTCTTGACTGGCTTGGCCATTGTTTTCCTCACACTGACGTTGATCTCGACGTTACTGAACCTGGTCGTGATTGGCTGGATTGTGCGCAGTTTCTCCGTCTTTTTAGCGGTTGCCTTGGTTGTAATTTTTCAACCTGAGTTGCGTCGCGCCCTGGCCGAATTGGGGGGGCATCCGATTTTTTCCCTGACGAGCGAAAAGCGCGAAACGGTTCACGACCTCGCAGAGGCCGTCACTCAGCTGGCCAACAAGCAGTTTGGGGCACTCATCGCGATCGAACGCGATACGTCAATACGTGTTTACGAAGAGACTGGCGTGACCATGGACGCGGATTTTTCCGTGGAGCTGATGCTGACCATTTTTCATCCGAAGGCGGCGCTGCATGACGGCGGTGTGGTTGTGCGAAATGGTCGCGTGGCGGCAGCGGCCTGTATCTTTCCGGTCAGCCAGCGTGAAACTCTCGATCGCAGTCTTGGCTTACGCCATCGCGCCGGCCTGGGAATCACCGAGGAATCGGATGCAGTCGCGGTAATTGTTTCGGAGGAAACCGGCAGCATTTCTATTTGTCATCGGCGGCGAATTGAGCGCAGTTTTACGCCGGAAACATTTCGCCAGCGGATCGCGGAAATTTTGCTCCACGGCAATTATGAAGAGACTAATCCTGAAAAACTGGCGGGCGAAGCTGATCTCCCTCCTCCTCGCGACGACGCTTTGGTATCTGATAAAAAAGAACGTCGCGACGACCCTCTCGCCGTCTGAAGCCACTTCCAGTCCGGTCACGACTGAAAAACGCTGAAGTCTAGCGAAGGAAACGCGCGAGATTCGCTTCTTCCCAGCGGCGAGCGCGCTGGTAACTGCGGAATTTGCGTTCGCGTCGATTGAATTCGTCGGTATGAATGCGGCGCCGTCCCTTGGATACGATCTCTTCCGGCACAACTGAATGCAGCATTTCGTGATAGAGCACGTATTGCAAAAACCAAAGAGGAACGAACGGCTGATCAAGCAAGGGATTGATCCGGATGACGCGGTCCTCTTCCTGAATCGTGCCGAAAGTAAAATAATCCTTCGGGCGATGTTTCCGGCGGCGACCCCACAGCACTTTGTATCCGCGAAGACGGCCGCGAAAGTATCGTTGATTTAGCCGGTCGAAGATCGAGCGCAGGTCAAAATATTTCCCCTCATGCCGCAAGTTGAGCTGACGCTGCATGGGCAACCTTGAGTGCGCCAGTTTGCGTTTTGTTTTCTTGGTTGCCATGACCTAAATCCAATCAAAAAGGGGGAAAGCGGAAGACCATTCTAATAGGCTTTGACGGGCTGACAAGAGAAGGCGTTTATTTATTTTTATAATTAATGTAAGTCATTCTTGGTCAATTGATTACGCTGTTAGATAGATCGCGGCAAGCGCAAGGGACCTTAACCGGGTCCACCCCTGAGTTTTAGAAGGTTTTTGTCGATCTTGGCGCGATATTAAGGCGCACCAAGACAATGCCTCACAGCCCCTTGCGGACCTCTCGTTTTTAATCGAAATATAGGCCTCTCGGCGTTGACCGAGGCATGTTCGATGCAACTGGGATGACTCCGTTTCTGCGAAAATTACTGGGCCAAAATTGGCTGCTTGTCGCACTCATGATTGCGCTCGCTGTCTTTGGAGTCGTGGCCATCTACAGCGCCACTTATATGCGCGAGGACCCTGTGGCGGCCGAGTTTTGGCGGAAACAGGCGAACTGGGTCGTAGTCGGTTTCTTTGCCTTCATGATCACGAGTCTTATTGATTATCATTGGATTCGCTGGGGCGCTTTGCCGATGTATCTCGCTGGCATCTTCTTTTTGATCCTGACCAAATTTATCGGTCAGCGTGTTTATGGCGCTCGCAGCTGGCTCCATATCGGTCCGCTCAATTTTCAACCGGCACAGCTCGCGGTTGTCGCCGGCATTATGGTTCTCGCGTTGTTCCTAAGTCAGTTTCGCCAAATGCATCCCATGCTGCGCGTTTTGTTGTGCGGTGCAATTGTCGGAGCCCCGTGTCTGTTGATTTTAATGCAGCCCGATTTGGGTGAGGTGATTATTTGGGTTCCCGTACTGCTCGCGCTCTTTTTCGTCGGGGGCATTCCCTTGCGTTACCTCATATGCATTCTCTTGATCACGGTCGCTTTTGTCCCGATTGCCTACGTGGGACTGAAACCGTACCAACAGGAACGTATTACTGCGTTTCTCCATCCCGATGTGGACAAGCAAGGCGCCTCCTGGGCGATCAATCAGTCGCTTATCGCCATCGGTTCAGGCGGTTGGTCGGGTAAGGGATTTAAGGCGCCCAACACCCAAATTGAGCTCGGCTTCCTGCCCGCGACCGCTGTGCACAACGATTACATTTTTTCCGCTATCGGCGAGCAGTGGGGATTTGTCGGAGGAATGTTTCTCATCGGTGCGTTCGCGTTGCTCCTGCTCACTTGTCTCTTCGTTGCCTTTTTCGCCGGCGATCAATTCGGACTTCTTCTCGTCGTCGGAATAGCGGCGCTCATTTTCACCCACATTTTCCAAAACATTGGGATGACCATCTCGATCTTGCCGATTACGGGCGTACCGTTACCCTTGGTGAGCTACAGTGGTTCGTTTGCTCTCATGATTATGTTCGCGCTGGGAATTGTGAACAGCGTCTGGGTCCACCGCAAAGCGGCGCAGGGACTGTAAAATCGACATCTATTCTTCCCGCGGTCGCGCAGTTTACTTCTCCAGCCGGTTGTTTAGACTCGCGGCGGCGCCATGGAAACCGATTACAAGGTCAAGCTCGAGATTTTCGAAGGCCCGCTTGATCTCCTCCTTTATCTGATCAAACGCGACGAAATCGATATCTACGAGATCTCGATCGAACGCATTACGCGACAATATCTCGAATATCTCCAGGCATTCAAAGAGCTGAACATTGATGTGGCCGGCGAGTTTGTCGTGATGGCGGCGAACTTGATTTACCTGAAAAGTCGCAGCCTGCTTCCGGTAGATCAACAGCCGCCGGATGAAGAAGCGGACGAGGATGATCCGCGCTGGGATCTTATCCGCCAACTAATCGAGTACAAAAAATTTAAGGAAGCAGCGGCGCAGTTGCACACGCGCGCACTCGAGCAGGAGCGGATTTTTACCCGGGAAGGGAGTTCGACCTTTGCGGTCGAAGCACCCTTGCGTCTGGCCGAGGTCGGAATTTTTCAACTTATCCATGCATTTCAAAATGTGATCAAACGCGTGGAGGCGCGGGAAGATTTACAAGAAATCTTCGGCGAACACTTCACCGTCTCGGACAAGATCGACATCATTCTCAAGCGCGTCGCGGACGGCTCGGCTGTGCGTTTTTCGGAGCTATTTGGCGATATCGCCTCGCGGGTTGAAATTGTGGTCACCTTTCTCGCGCTGCTCGAGTTAATTCGGCTCAAGCAAGTGCGCGCCGTTCAACGCAGCGTTTTCGACGAGATCGAGATCGCGGCCGCGACCGCGTGAGGATCGGTGATCATGCCGCGTGTCTTGATTGCCGGTTGCGGTTATGTGGGGGAGGCGACCGCCGATTTGTTTCACCAAGCCGGATGGGAGGTGGAAGGCTGGACTGCGTCCGCGGAAAGTGCCGCGAAACTTTCCGGTAAATCCTACCCCGTCGTGGCGGTCGACGTCGCGGAATCTGAGCAGGTTGGCGTACGAACGAAAGATTTCGATGCGGTGATTCATTGCGCGAGCACGCGCGGCGGAAATATCGATCTTTATCGGCGCGTTTATTTGGAGGGCGCGCGCAATCTCCTCGGACGTTTTGCGAGATCGACAATCGTATTTGCGAGCAGCACAAGCGTGTATGGGCAGAAGAATGGCGAATGGGTGACGGAGGAAAGCGCGGCCGGCCCCGAACACGAAAGCGGCAAAGTCTTGCGCACAACCGAAGAGCTTGTGCTGAGTGGCAACGGAATTGTCACGCGAATTGCTGGGATTTACGGACCGGGGAGGTCGGCATTGTTGAAAAGATTTCTCGCCGGCGAAGCGAAAATCGATCGACAAAACGACCGGTTCGTCAATCAGGTCCATCGCGACGATGTCGCGGCGGCGCTATTCCTGTTGTTAGATCGACAATCGCATTCAGGCCAAATTTACAACGTGGTCGATGATCACCCTCTTTTGCAGAGCGAGTGTTATCGTTGGTTGGCCGAAAAATTGAATCGGGCACTTCCGCCGGTTGGACTATCGACATCGAAAGGCAAACGCGGCCGGAGCAACAAACGCGTCAGCAATGCTAGGCTGCGCAATCTTGGCTGGGAGCCGCGTTATCCCTCGTTTGCGGAAGCCATGGAAGAAAGTGTTCTGCCCAGTTTCCCAAGATCAGGTTCTTAAGAGTCCAGTTTTGCTGGGGTTTTACGCGGCAAATCATTGGCTTGGAAGCTGCTTTTTCGCCATTATGCGTTCCATTAAACTCACCGGCCGCGAAGCAACAGTCATTCGCGCCATTGGTTTCACCGAGTCAATGCTCGGAGCGGAAATTCAGGATTTCACCCGCATGGAATTCGAAGATGTAACCGATACATTGAACGGCTTGATGGCGGCGGGCTTTGTCGAAAGCATTCCGTATTACGACGAAGTGCAGCCAGCGGAGATGCCGGTGACGGCGTTCGAACTCAATCCCGCCTATGTGCACGAGCTAAAGCATGCGATCCAGCGTTAGACCGACGTTTGAGTTTGCGGCTCCTTGTTGCCTCTTCTAGTTCGCTCTCCGAAAAGCTGCCGGATTACTTCCTCAACCGGCAATTCTTGCACGTTAATGTCGCTTACCTGACACGCCTCCAGTAGTTGGCGGCACGTTTCCGTCACTTTGGCGCGGGGCACTTTTAGTTGCACCGAAACCGGTGTTTGTTCCACGACTTCTCCAAAGGTTGAGAAATCGCGCGCCGCTTCTTTCTCAAATGTAAGACTAATGATTTTGTGAACGGAGAAACGATCGATGATTTGACTGAGCGGTCCGTCGAAAAAAATCTTGCCATGATCGATGATCAGCACGCGATGACACAGCTCTTGGATGTCCTGCATGTAATGGCTCGTAAGCATCGTGACGATGCGATGCTCTTCATTGTAAATGCGGAGGAATTCGCGCACCCGCTTTTGGCTGACAACGTCGAGACCGATGGTTGGTTCGTCGAGAAACAAAACGCGTGGCTCGTGGATGAGCGCGGAAATAAGTTCCATCTTCATGCGTTCCCCCAGCGATAGCTCGCGCACCATCACGTTCATTTTGTCCTGAACCTCGAGAAGCTCGGCTAGTCCGCCCACGACTTTCTTGAAACGCTCGCGATCGATTCCGTAAATGGCGCGGTTGAGCTCGAGCGATTCTTGCGCGGGCAGATCCCACCAGAGCGCGTTCTTCTGGCCCATGAGCAAAGCGAATTGCCGCTTCATTTCGTTGCGGCGCTCCCACGGGATGAAACCGAGCACGCGTGCGTCGCCGGAAGTTGGATTGAGCAGGCCGGAAAGCATTTTGAGGACCGTGGTCTTGCCGGCACCGTTCGGCCCGAGGAACCCGACAAACTCTCCAGTCTCAATTTGAAACGAGACGCTGTCCGCCGCGCGCGTTTCATCGTAGCGCCGGCGCACCAGGCCCTTGATCGACCCGCGTAGCCCGCTTTCCTTGCGGTAAGTGCGGTAAATCTTAGTCAGGTCGCGGGCTTCAATAGCAGACATGCGAACTGGTTAGATCGACAATCAGTCGTCGATCTTTGCGCTACGCCACCGAGGATTGCGCAGCTGGTTTTTTGCGCAGCAGCAGCACCACTTTTTCAACGAGCGCATCTGCGGTGATGCCATGTTTTTTTCGCAGCGCGGGAACGTTGCCATGTTCGATGAATTCATCGGGCCAGCCGATGCGCACCATCGGTGTGTGGATGCCCTGCGAGTAGAGATGCTCCATCACGGCGCAGCCGAAACCGTTGTGCAGAACATGATCTTCAATCGTGCAGACCACTTCCACGCTACGGGCGAAGAACTCGAGGGTGCCGGTGTCGAGCGGTTTGATCCAGCGCGGATTGATGAGGGCAACGGAGATGCCCTTCTCTTCAAGTTTCCTGGCGGCTTCTTCGGCGACTTCAAACATGTTGCCGAGTCCGAAGATGGCGACGTCGCGTCCATGTTGCACGACTTCGGCCTTGCCGATTTCGAGGAGCTTTGGTTCCGCCTTGGGTTTTGCGCCGGTGCCGGCACCGCGCGGATAACGAATCGCTATCGGTCCGCCATTGTAATTCGCCAGTGTCCAAAGCATGTCGGCGAATTCGTCTTCGTCCTTTGGCTGCATATGGATCCAATTCGGGATATGACGCAAATAACCGATATCGAACAGTCCATGGTGTGTCGGGCCATCGTCGCCGCTCAAACCGGCGCGATCCATGCACAAACAGACATTGAGTTTCTGAATCGCCATGTCGTGAATCGCCATGTCATAAGCGCGTTGGAAGAACGTGGAGTAAATCGCGAGAAAAGGTTTCAAACCTTGCGTGGCGAGCCCGCAGGAAAATAGTGCGGCGTGTTCTTCAGCGATGCCGACGTCGAAATAGCGGTCGGGATGCGCTTTCGCGAAATGGGAAAGACCGGTGCCGCTTGGCATCGCCGCGGTGATCGCCACGACCTTGCGATTCGTATCCGCGAATTTCGCCAGCGTCTTGCCGATGATTTCCGAATAAGTGGGAGTGGGTGCAGGCGCGGTCTCGCCGCTCTCGATCTTGTATTTGCCGAGGCCGTGAAATTTGTCCGGCTGTTTGATCGCCGGTTCGTAGCCTTTGCCTTTTTTTGTCAGGATATGCAGGAGGACAGGCTCATCCTGCGTCTTGAGAAATTCGAAGGTGCGGATGAGCAGCGGAATATCGTGCCCATCAATCGGCCCATAATAGCGAAGCCCGAGCTCTTCGAAGATAACGCTCGGCACGAGCAGACCTTTGACGCCCTCTTCGACTTTGTGGGCGAATTCCG